>CADARG010000001.1 GCA_902790255.1 uncultured Pseudomonadota bacterium
CTTTGTAACTGTGCCTTCAACGTTATTAACAAAAATGTAGTCGCCCTCTTTAAAAGGCTTTGTAACAAGTATTAGTTTCTGAGTGATAATACGTGTCAATTTCTTTACATTGAATATTTTCACAATATTTTCTAGTAATACCATCATTTTCCTCAGTAACAATTTTTTCTCTTTGGTATAGGTTTTACTTCTGAAACCCTCGATAAGTTCTCTTCTCTGGTTTCTGCTTTTTTCCCGGATGACCTCCGATTATGGGATTTTTCGGTCGTTTCCTTCTTCTCTTCTGAGTCGACACTCTCATCATCATCCAAAATCATTGGCACTGGCTTAAAAATTTGCTCGATTTTGAAATCGTTCGTAGCAATACGATAATCGGTATTAAAGGTGATTTTTAAACTACCTCGAGATTCAATAGCAGAAATAAAAGATCTCTTGTTATTTAATATATACAGGGCAATGACAGGAGAAAGAGTAACAATAATCTCCTTGAATTCCGAAGCAATACAAGCTTCTTCGATTTTTCTTAATATCTGAACAGCCATGGATTCTTCTGACCACATAAAACCCGTTCCCTTACAATGAGGGCACACGATCATGTTAGCATCTGCGATGCTGGAACGTAGTCTTTGTCGAGAAAATTCTAGCAATCCGAAATTGCTTATGGTGCCTACTTGAATTTTCGCTTTGTCATTCTTCAAAGACTCACGCATGCACCTTTCAACTTGGATATTATTTCTTTTTTCTTCCATGTCGATGAAATCGACAACTATAAGGCCAGCTAGATCTCTCAAACGACACTGACGAGCAATTTCTTGCGCTGCTTCCAAATTAGTCTTTAATGCGGTTCCCGCAATGTTTCTCTCTCGGGTAGATCTTCCTGAGTTAACATCTATGGAAATCAGCGCTTCCGTATTGTTAATAACTAAATATCCACCTGAAGGCAGATCGACTCTCGTTGAATATATCTGACTTATCTGCTCATTCAACTTATACTTGCTGAACAAAGGAACATTCTTGTCATTATATAGTTTTACTTTTCTGGAATGACTAGGCATTAACTTCTTCATGAAATTTTTTGCCGTCTTATAACCTTCTTCACCCTCGACCACAACAGAATCAATTTCCTTTGAGTACATATCGCGTAGGGATCTCTTGATAACACCTGCCTCTTCATGAATTAAGCACGGAGCGGAAGATTTTAACGTTGTTTCCCGAATTTCATTCCAGACATTTTTCAAGTAAGAAAAATCTTTTTTAATTTCGGTTTTTGTATGTCCTATACCCGCGGTGCGAATAACCGTACTTCCATTATCGATGTGCAGTTCTGAAACGATTTTTTTTAGTTTTTCACGATCGCTACGATTGGTAATTTTTCTGGAAACGCCACTGCCTTTTGATGTGTTAGGCATAAGTACACAATACCTTCCAGCCAAAGAGATGTAAGTGGTGAGGGCTGCTCCCTTGTTCCCTCTTTCTTCTTTCGTCACCTGAACGAGCATGATTTGTCTTTTTTTTATAACTTCTTGAATTTTATAGCGACGATAAAACTGATAACGGAGTCTTGAGATTTCTCTTGGATCTATTTCTTCAGCAGTTTGTCCTGTTTCTTCGACATGAGCAGCAATAGCATTTTGTAAGTGAGTTTCCAATTCTTGACGATCACTTACCGGAATCTGAAAATAATCATAATGGATTTCGCTGAAACTCAAAAATCCGTGGCGATTTCCTCCGTAATCAATAAAAGCTGCCTGCAGTGAAGGCTCCACCCTGATGACTTTCGCTAAATATATATTTCCCTTAACCCTGATTTTTGAACGGGTCTCGAAATCAAATTTATCTAACTTTCCATCATTGATTACAGCAATCCTGATTTCTTCAGCATGCGCCGAATCTATGAGCATATCTTTTGACATATTCTTCTCCATAACTCTGAATAGGAATATTCAAAAGTATTTGCTTGCAACGTAAAGTATCTGCATCCGGCACAGCCCGCGCAGTTCCACCCGATCGAAACAATATTCTAAAAAAATTCAACCTCAAAACAGGCATAACAACCTTTTAAACATTCCGTTCAATCAAATCTGCGAAAACAAAACAACTGAACTTCCGCAGAACAAAAATCTATATGGTTAAAACAACCATCGATGACAGTATATATAATTAAGGGACAGCTGTAAACAAAAGTCAGAACTTTTTCTGCTATATATCATAAAAAGCCAATAAAATGTCGTAAAAATAATAAGTTGAAAAATAATAAAATTATTCCATATCTTGGCTTTCAGAAAAATGTTCTAAGAAATGTATATCGAAGTCTCCTCTAATGACACGAGAATCGTTCGCGAGACGTAAATGTAACGGAATCAAGGTATCAATTCCGCTGATGACATATTCATCCAAAGCTCTGCGCAACCTTGCCAAACATTGCTGACGATCTTTCCCATGGAGGATTAACTTTGCGATTAAGCTATCGTAATAAGGTGGGATTTTATATCCTTCATATATAAAGCTATCTACTCGTACTCCAGGACCACCTGGGCAATGATATTTTACAACTGTTCCTGCCGAGGGAATATATGTGTCCGGGTTTTCCGCATTGATTCTACATTCAATCGCATGACCTGTGAATGTTACGTCGTCTTGAGTGAAAGATAATTTTTGTCCATCAGCGATCAATATTTGCTCGCGCACTATATCAATTCCAGTAATCATCTCGGTTATGGGGTGCTCGACCTGAATACGAGTATTCATCTCGATAAAATAAAGCTGTCCGTTTTCGTACAAAAATTCCAAAGTACCTACGCCTACGTATCCCACTTCAGAGATTGCCTTTGCAATCTTCCTACCGAATTCGTTTCGGAATTCTGGAGACAACACCATGCTAGGAGCTTCTTCCCAAACCTTCTGATTGCGTCTTTGCATCGAGCAGTCACGCTCTCCTAAATGAACAGCGTTTCCATACTGATCAGCAATGACCTGAAACTCGATATGTTTCGGATTTTCCAAGTACTTTTCCAAATACACTACATCATTACCGAAAGAAATTCCTGCTTCTCTTCGAGCGGTCTCGTAGGCCTCGACGAATTCTTCGCTCGATCTCGCGACCTTCATTCCTCTTCCGCCGCCGCCACCAGCTGCTTTTATCAAGACAGGATATCCCATGTCATCGGCGAGTTTTATTGCTTTATCCAATTTTGTCAGAGCACCGTCTGACCCCGGAACTGTAGGCAAACCAAGACGGGCAACGGTCTTTTTGGCCATGATCTTATCGCCCATCATAACGATATGGTCAGCCTTTGGACCGATGAAAATCAAACCATGTTCTTCAACCATGTGGGCAAAAGTCGGATTCTCGCTTAAAAAACCAAAACCTGGGTGAACAGCGTCTGCTCCAGTGATACAAGCAGCAGAAATAATCGCCGGAATATTTAGATAACTTTCTCTAGGAGAAGCAGGACCGATGCAAACACTTTCGTCGGCCAATCTTACGTGCATTGCATCTGCATCTGCGGTGGAGTGCACCGCTACCGTTTTAATTCCCAGATCCTTACATGCCCGCAAAACCCTGAGAGCAATCTCTCCTCTGTTAGCAATCAGTATCTTTTTTATCATGGGACAATCAACTACGACACTTAACTATAACTACTCAATCACAACTATAGGATCACCATACTCTATAGGTTGGGCATCCTTTACAAAAATATGCTTAACAGTTCCCGACTTTGGAGCTTTTATCATATTCATTACTTTCATTGCCTCTATGATAAACAAAGTCTGACCTTCTTCAACTTTGCTTCCCACGGTAATGAAAGGATCGGCTGAAGGCCCTGGAGCCAAATAAACTGTTCCAACCATTTGTGCTTCAACCACTCCTGGATGATTAGCCCAGTCGTCTTTTTTGGTTACTTCCACAGTCGAACTAGCTTCTGCAGTTGTCGCTACAGTATTCTGCACTGAAGCTTGAGCTGCTGCAACTGGAATAACCGCTTGCTGAACGGTTCTCAAAACCTTGATTCTTGTTGAATTTTCCTGATATTCGATTTCCGTTAAATCTGTCTCTCTCAGAAGCTCCGCAAGAGCGCGAACTGCTTCTGTATCTATTTTTACCTGTGGAGCCAACTTAAACCCTTTCCTCGGCGTTGCCAAAAACTAATGGTGGGCACAGCAGGGATCGAACCTACGACCACTACGATGTCAACGTAGTGCTCTACCTCTGAGCTATGTGCCCAAACTCTGGAAATCTTATACACCGTTTAAATTTTTTTAGCAATAGTAAATTTCTAACATTACTTCGAAATAGTTTACAAAAGGTTAAGGAAAGGTTGAAATTTTCAGATATCGCCCATATAATACCCTGAGTTTATGTGGATGGGTGTTTCATGGCTGGAAGTATCAACAAAGTGACTTTATTGGGCAATTTAGGAAGGGATCCGGAAGTCAGATCAGGTCAGGACGGTAGCAAAATAGTAAGTTTTTCTATTGCTACGACCGAATCTTGGAAAGATAGAACTACGGGAGAAAGAAAAGATCGCACAGAATGGCATAGAATTGTTGTTTTCAATCCGAATTTAGCGGAAATTTGCGAGAAGTATTTGAGAAAAGGGTCCAAAGTCTATATTGAAGGTCAGCTTCAGACCAGAAGGTGGCAAGACAAGGATGGAGTTGAGCGGTTTACTACGGAGATAATAATTCCTCGTTTTAAAGGGGAGCTTGCCTTGTTAGATTCTAGAGGTAGCATGGATGATGATGTTTCTGGTATTACGGATTCATCTTCGGATCAGCCTCCGGCAGGGATAGATGACGATATTCCGTTTTGATCAATTAGTTAATATTGTAGGAGAGTTCTTTTGAGTGTGGAAAACGAGGAGATAATTCCAGTTAATCTTGGTGAGGAGATGAAACGCTCTTATCTGGATTACGCCATGAGCGTTATTGTTGCGCGTGCGCTACCAGATGTAAGAGATGGTTTAAAGCCAGTACATCGTCGTATTGTTTACAGTATGACCGAGTGTGGAAACGATTACAACAAACCATTCCGTAAGTCTGCCCGTATTGTTGGTGATGTTATGGGTAAATATCATCCTCACGGTGACTCAGCGATATATGAAACTATGGTTCGTATGGCTCAGCCGTTTTCGATGAGAGCTCCTCTTGTCAATGGTCAAGGTAATTTCGGGTCAATGGATGGTGACTCTGCTGCAGCGAGTCGTTATACAGAGGCTAGATTAACCAAAGTTGCTCATAAGTTAACGGAAGATTTATATTCGGACACAGTTGATTTTCAGCCGAATTATGATGGATTAGAAAAAGAGCCTGTCTTGTTACCAGCTCGCTTCCCAAACTTCTTGGTAAATGGGGCTAGTGGTATTGCAGTCGGTATGGCAACTAACGTTCCGTCACACAACTTAGGAGAGGTTATCAATGCTTGTGTAATGTTAATCGATAATCCCGAGTCGACTTTGGAACAGATAATGACCGTGTTACCGGGACCGGATTTTCCGACTGGAGGTGTTATTCTCGGAAGGGGAGGAATTATTTCCGGATTTAAAACAGGTAGGGGGTCGATTGCTATTCGTTCCAAGACTCACATAGAGAAAGCAAGGAAGGATCGAGAAGCAATAGTTGTTACAGAGATACCTTACCAGGTCAATAAAGCCAAGATGATAGAGAAAATCGCGTCTTTGGTGAATGAAAAAACCATTGAGGGAATTTCTGATATAAGGGATGAGTCAGATAAGGACGGAGTCCGTGTTGTTATTGAGTTAAAAAAAGATGTTAATGCTGATGTTGTTTTGAACCAGCTTTACAGAGCTACACCGATGCAAACTTCCTTTGGAATCAATATGCTTGCATTACATAATGGTCGCCCGAAATTAATGGGATTGATTGAAATTTTGAATGCTTTTATTGAGTTCAGAACGGAAGTTGTTATTCGAAGGACTCGTTTCAATTTGAATAAAACGAGAGATAAAGCTCATGTGTTGATCGGATTAGCGATCGCTGTTGCGAATATCGATGAAGTTATTCGTATTATTAAAGCCAGTGAAGATCCGAGTTCGGCGAAATTAACCTTGATGAGTATTGACTGGGATGCCGAAGAAATCGAGCCATTGATTAAGTTGGTAGATGATCCGAACAGTATTTATTCCGATGGAAAGTGTCGCTTGACTGATATTCAGGCTCAGGCAATTTTGGATTTGAAGTTACACAGGTTGACGGGGTTGGAAAGAACAAAGATCTCTGATGAGTTAAATCAACTTTCTGATCGTATCAAGGACCTTTTAGGTATTTTGGTCTCACGCGCGAGAGTTATGGATATAGTTCGTACTGAATTAATAGAAGTTCGGGATGAATTTGCAACTCCTCGTATCACTTCAATCGAAGAGAACGGTGTTGAGTTGGATGATGAAGATTTCATACAAAAAGAGGATATGGTTGTAACCATCAGTCACAGTGGGTATATAAAGAGAGTTCCGTTGAATACTTATCGTGCTCAGAATCGAGGAGGTAAGGGTAAGACGGGAATGACGACGAAGGATGAAGATTTTGTCCAGGATGTCTTTGTTGCAAATACCCATACTCCTGTGTTGTTCTTCTCGACGACTGGTATGGTTTATCAAATGAAAGTTTATAAGTTGCCGTTAGGAACTCCGCAATCAAAAGGAAAAGCTCTTGTGAATCTTTTCCCGACTAAGGCTGACGAAGCTTTAGCTACGGGGTTATCTTTGCCGGATGATCCGTCGACATGGGATGATTACGATATTGTTTTGGCGACTTCGAGAGGAACAATTCGAAGGAATAGTTTAAGCGTTTTCTCGAATATTAATTCCAAAGGTAAGATCGCAATGAAGCTCGAGAATGAAAAGTTGATTGCGGTTGCCCTTTGTAAATCAGGAATGGATATTTTAATTTCCACTAAGCTTGGAAAGAGCGTTAGATTCCCGGTGGATTCTCTTCGGGTATTTTCCAGCAGAAACTCCGTTGGAGTTCGTGCGATCAAATTAATTGGTGATGATGAAGTTATTTCTATGGCAGTTCTGAATAATGGAACTTCTACCGTGGAGGAGAGAGAGGAATATGTTCGCTATTCCAATTGGTTGAGACGTACGGGTGAAGAGCTTGATTTAGAGCAAAAAATGGATCCTCCAGCGAAATATGAAGAAATGAAGGAACTGGAGCAAATCCTTATGACTATAACCGAGAAAGGTTACGCGAAGAGAACATCCTCCTTTGAATACAGAACGATGAGTCGAGGAGCTCAAGGTGTAAAAAACCTGGATATGAGTTCTAAAAACGGAAAGGTCATTGCGGTGTTCCCGGTAAACGAAGAAGATGACGTGATGTTGATTACCGACGGGGGAAAGCTGATTCGCTGTCCGGTTTCAGGCGTAAGAATTACAGGTCGAGCAACTCAAGGAGTGATTTTCTTTAAAGTCGGTAAGGACGAAAAGGTTGTATCCGCGGTTAGATTGATCGAAAATAGTAAAATTGAAGAGAAATAGAAAAGAACAGACATGGCATCTATAAAATTACAGGGAATAAATAAGTCTTTCAGAGATAGTCCTATAATAAGGAATGTGGATTTAACCATCGAAGATGGCCAATGCACGGTGTTAGTTGGTCCTTCCGGATGTGGAAAATCCACGATTTTGCGATTAATTTGCGGGTTGGAAGATGCAGATTCGGGAAATATCTATATAGGAGATCGATTGGTGAACGACGTTCCTCCGGCAAGTCGAGGGATTGCCATGGTTTTTCAGTCCTACGCTCTCTATCCTCACATGACGGTTTTTGAAAATATGTCTTTTGCTCTTCAGGTTCGCAAGCTGAAAAAAGGTGAAATTCAGAGAAGAGTAGAGGAGGCGGCGAAAATTCTGAAGATTGAACATCTTTTGCAGCGTAAACCGAAAGAATTATCAGGAGGTCAAAGACAAAGAGTGGCAATAGGACGTGCAATTGTCCGAAATCCTTATGCTTTTTTATTTGATGAGCCTCTTTCGAATTTGGATTACTCTCTGAGATGTCAGATGAGATATGAAATCGCAAAGTTGAAGGCTCAGCTTAAGACTACTATGGTGTATGTTACCCACGATCAGTCCGAGGCGATGACTTTGGCAGATAAGATCGTTGTAATGCACGACGGTATAATAGAGCAGGAAGGTTCTCCGCTGGAGATCTACAATTCTCCGGTAAATACCTTCGTTGCTCAATTTATCGGCTCAAGTAAAATGAATATTTTCCCGGTAAAATTCGAAGGGCAGAAGGGGAATATGTCCAACTTTAAATTAGAGACCGGAGAAATTGTTTCTATCAATAGAAAATTGGATTTGAAAAAAGGTTTCGGATATTTATTGGGAATTCGTCCTGAAGATTTGGATGTTGTTGCGCAAAATGCGAAAGTTTTAGGCAATTCTCTGAACGGAGAGGTAGTTTTGGCAGAAAATTTGGGCGGAGAAGGATTCGTTTACGTATCTTTGAAAGATGGATATCAAATCATGTCCAAGTCGAAAAAGACAGTGTTGGAACGAGTCGGAGAAAAAGCACGTTTGGCTTTCGGATATGATCGTTGTTATTTGTTTGATGATCAGGGTAAAGCAATTTGCGGAATAGATTCTCAGTCAATTGAGACAAAATGATAAAGTTTCAGATAAATGCGATTGGCAAATTAAAAAGATCCCCGACTTTGGAGCTGATTGAGGGATATAAGAATCGCATTCATAATCAGATAAAAATAAACGAGCTGGATTTTAAAAGATCGCAAAGCGCGTCTGAAGATTCCATAAAACAAGGTGAAGCAGAGTTGTTGCTGTCGGATCTTCCAAAGAATTCCTGTTTGATTTCTATGGATGAAACAGGAGATCTTCTTACAAGTCACGAATTTGCAAAATTTATAGAGCAGAAGACCAACGAGGGATGTTCATCTTTTGTGTTTTTCATCGGCGGGGCGGACGGTTTGCATTCTTCTGTGAAAAAACAAAGTAATCGTGTGATTTCGCTGGGAAAGATAACTTTGCCTCATATGTTGGCGCGTTTGATTTTGGTTGAGCAAATTTATCGTATCGAAAAGATAATGGATAATCATCCTTACGATAAATAATTAAAGTTGAGAGGAGAAAATAATGATTTTTGTATTTCCGGGGCAGGGATCCCAAAAAATCGGAATGGGAAAAGATATTTACGACAATTTTTCTTCGGCAAAAGATGTTTTTCACGAAGTTGATGAGGCGATTTCATTTAATTTATCGAAATTGATCTTTGAGGGAACTGAAGATGAGTTGAAAAAAACGGAAAATACTCAGCCTGCGCTGATGACAGTCAGTATGGCGTTCGTTGAGGTTATGAGAAAAGAATTCGGGATTGATCTTTCGGAGAAAGCTAAATATTTCGCGGGTCATTCTTTGGGAGAGTACACAGCTCTGTGCACGGCAGAAGCTCTTTCACTCAGAGATACGGCTAGAATTCTGCGAACCAGAGGAAAAGCGATGGCGGAAGCTTGTCCTACAGGCGGAGCGATGGCGGCGATCTTGGGCTTGGATATAAATCAAGTAGAAGAAATTACGAAAGAAGCCAGTTCTGATGCCGCGAAAGTGCAAGTCGCAAATGATAATTCCGTCGGACAAATCGTTGTCAGCGGTCACGCAGAAGCTGTGAAAAAAGCAGCGGAAATTGCTCAAAGCCGCGGCGCAAAAAGAGCGGTAATTCTTCCTGTCAGCGGTCCGTTCCACAGCGAATTAATGCAGCCGGCGGTGAAAGTTTTAGAGGAAGTATTGTCGGATGTCGAGTTCAAATCTCCTGCAAAACCGATCATTGCGAATGTTACGGCGCAAGCAGAAACCGAGAATTTCAGAGAGCTTTTACTGAAACAAATTACAAGCAGAGTAAGATGGGTCGAGTCAATTCGATATGCTGAATCGCAGGGAGTTTCTAAATGTATCGAAGTCGGAGCAGGAAGAGTTCTGACCGGACTGGTTAAGAGAATTTCTCCGAATATGCAGCTGATTAACGTGAATTCTTTGGAATCGTTGGATTTGGTGAGAGATTTGTAGCTGAAACGCCAGCAGTAGGTCTGAAATGCTATGTTCAGACTCGTTTGTTGATTGCAAAGAAAGGTTGAGAAATATTAGGAAATTAATATCGCTGTTATTTGTTTTTGCATGTAATTTGAACGCAATGTGTTGGCAATGGACGAATGCAAAAGATCAAGAGGTTTCTGTTTCATTTGTTCCGATAGAGTCCTTGACCGATAATAAAGTAGATTTGGTAATAAAATGCCGCACTGCGTTCGTGAAATCTCTACCTCAAAAATATCAAAAATTGTTCAAATTTGATGGAAAAACTTATGTATATTCGACATCAGCGGATCATCGGGGAAGAGATCAATCTTCAGCAAGAGCGGTGAGTTCAGAGGAGGATTCACAAGAAGAGGAAGTTGTTCTTTCAAAGCTCGTTTGTAAAGGAAATCCAAGAAAAATCTCGGAAAAAGAGTTGACTGAAATTATCAAAAACAAGAGAGTAATTTTTTACACTGGCGCCGGAATTTCAGCGAGTTCTGTTCCTACCATGAATCAATTGATGAATGATCTTAAAATGGTGAAAAAATTCGAAGAATTAAAGGAATATATAGTAGATCTTATCGCTAACTCAGAAAATTATGTGAAGATCTTACAAAATTTCTTTGATAAGTGTGAGAATGCGCTTCCGAGTGATGCTCATAATATTTTGGCACACTTTATTCAGAAACGAGGACAGTTGTTAATTACCGAAAATTTAGATCAGTTGCATCAAAAAACAGGATTAACTCCGATTGTCCTCGCGAGTAATGACAACTATTCTCGAGGAAAATTTAGTGAGAAGATAAAGGACGAGGTTTTGAAATCTGATGCGGTAATAACACTAGGACTAAATTCCGATGAAAGTGGATTTTTAAAATACTACAAGAAATTGAATCCTGAGGGAAAAATCATCTCCATAAATCTGCAAAATACAGATTATTTATCTGACGACGACTTGATTTTGATCGGAGATATTCAACAATTGTTTCGGAAATTAAAGAGTTATCTCCTTAAATAAAATATGAAATTTTGAATGGTTTTTGTATATGTTTTAATTTTGAATATTTTGATACAGTAATCTGATCTTTTCTTTGAAATTGTTCAGTTTTTTATCATATTTTTCATCAGAGATTGGCATGCGTTTTATTTCTTTCCATGCATTGAGAGCATTAGAATATGAATTCTTCAAATCAGAAGGAATATTTTTATGATTGAATAATTTATCGGTTTCTTCGTTATCAAATATCTTGGATCCTTTATTTAGAATAGTGTTAAACCTGGTTCCAGGATTTTGCAATGCAGTATTGACGTCTTTCAAATTTTTGATTACAGTTTGATTCTCAAAATATGGTTTTTGGCTTTTATTGAAGTTTTTTTCTATACTTATATTTAACAGCATATTTTTTATTTCAGTAAGACATTTAATTAATTCGTTGATTTTTTCCAGCAACTTCAGTTTATTTAAATTTGTTCTTATTGATTTGAGCTCGGTAATTTGAGATTTCGGGTTGGTCTTAGCGTCAGATTCGAAATTTAGCAATATCAGACAGACAGCCAATCCACAGGTTATTTTTTTCACAATATTCCTCCAACCTCAATAAAACAGAATAATAATAAAGAGTTAATTATTGGTTAACGGAAGGCCCTGAAAAGGGCTTATTATAAAGTATTATAGTTTTTATAAATTAATTAGTAATTTTTAATAAATTTAACTATTAATTAACTAATATTAATTTAGCTTAATACAAAGGAGTTTGTGTAGGAGATTAGATGGAATCTTTAGTTCAGTGGCATGAAGGAATGTTAATTTCTCCACAGCATTTTCAGTTATCGACGGGATATTTTCAGAAAGTGATTGGGTATACATTAGCGGCAAATTTTCCTTTCGGGTATGGTTTGTTCGATTTAAAAATAGATACCTCATGTTTATCTTCTGGATTGATTCGTGTATTGAAAGCGAAGGGTTTTTTTCAAGACGGATTGTTTTTCGATTTTGATGCAACGCGAGATGACCCTTTGGAATTGAATTTGGGAGAATATTTCGCAATCAATTCTATTGCTACGAAGATTTATTTGGCTATACCATCTAGGCATAGTGGGGAAAATATGCTGGAAGGAAATTTAGCTCGCTACAATTCTTCGGAAATTTCGGATATTAAGGATGAAAATACAGGAAAGGAACCAATTACTATACCAATTTTAAAACCAAATTTAAAATTATTGCAAGAAAATCAAGTAGATGCCAGATATCAAAGTTTTCCGGTATTTGAGGTAGAAAAATCGATTAACGGAGGCATTACTGAAACGAAATTTATCGCTCCGTTTTTATCTTTGGATAGGCATTCGAAAATTATTGAAATGTGTTCCTCTCTCGTTAGACTTATTCGAGACAAAATTTCATATTTTGCGGATCGTAAGGAAAATTTTGCTCGAAATCAAACAGAGGAATCTTTTACTAATCTACGATTGTTGATACAGTCAGCAATTCCTCTGGAAACGATTCTTAGTATGGATGGTATACATCCGTTTGAGTTGTTTAAAGCGTTGACACAGACTGCAGCATTTGTAATGTCAATAAATCCTGCTCAGTTGATTCCTAGACTGCCGGTTTATGAACATGAAGATTTGTTCGGTTGTTTTTCCCTGTTGCATGAATATGTTTACGGAATAATTTCTAACTTAAAACAAAAATACGATGTCGTTTTATTTGACAAAATTCAGGATGAATTCAAATTAATGATGAGACCGGATTTGCTTGAAAAAGAGGAAATAGCCATTGGTATTCGAAAACCATTTTCAGCGACTGACGGCGATATCATAAATTGGATCAACGGACTTCAAATTGCTAGTGAGTCAATGATGCCTCTGATAAAAGATCGACGAATTTTGGGAGCTGAGCGAAGGATTTTAGAAAGAGGGGAATATATTACTCAGCCTAATGGTGTAACCATTATTTCGGTAAAAACTAAAACCACCTATATTAAAGCTAATGAGCGATTGTGTCTTGTAAGTAATAATTTTGATGTTGTTCCGGAGGAGATTATTCTTTATGCAGAGAGAGAATAAAATCACGAATCTGGACTTAATTTTCGGCGATTTTTGCATGGAAATTTTTAAATATAAAGCTCAGATTATTCAAAAAACAGAAAATCCCGATCCGAAAATCATTTACAAAAATTTGGTTTCGAAAGTAAAAGAAATTCTTGAACGTCAGAAAAGCATTACTTTTGAGCAACAAGTGCGGGAAGTTGTTTATATTATGGTTTCTTTAGCAGATGAAATTTTTTTAAACACTTCTTGGGACGGAAAAAAATTCTGGGAAGATAATATGCTTGAAAAATATTTCTTTGGAACCCAAGTAGCAGGAGAAAAAATTTTCGATAATATCGAACAATTGATTGAGAAAAATAATATTGAAAGTCTTTTGATTGCGGAAATTTATATGAAAACTCTTTCATTAGGGTTCAAAGGTAAGTATAGAGATGATGCAGAGCAAGATAAACAAATAAATGTTTATAGAAGAAATCTTTTTAATTTCGTTGAAAAGTATGACAAATCTATCAACATGATAAGTTATCGAATGTTCAGCAAGGAGTACACCTACACATTGCCGACGGTTAATAGACAGTTCCTTCCTGATGTTTCGGTTATTAATTATTTTTATGCATTTTTTGTTTTCATGTTTTTGGTAATAAGTTCTGTTGTTTGGTTGATTGAAACACGAGATTTGTATGAAATTTTACAAGAGATATCAGCTATAGTATTGAGAGTGTAAATATGGATGGATTTAAGGATTTTTTATCTGATAGTTTACCCGTAATTCCCAAGGAACTGATACCAGCAGTTTCTTTGGGATTGATTTTACTTTCAGTTGTTTTGGTACTGATCTTTTTTATTATGTGTATAGCTTACATAAATTCTCAACCTAAACCAAAAGTGATCACTCCGTTAAAGAGGGATGATTTAAAAAAGAAACAGGAAGAAAAATCCATCAACGAAAATGCGATTAGAGCCGGAGTTTATGAAGAATTGCCGGCGGTTTCCGGAAGGGTAGGGGAGATTCTTGGTTTATTAGGAATTTTGAAGATCGGTCCCGTAACTAAGATGTTTTTCAAAGCTTTTGAAACCATACGGAACAGTACTTACGACTTGAGATGGAAATATAGACTTCCTTGTTTTATGATTATCGGTCCGAAAGGAAGCGGTAAAACTACATTGCTGGATAATTTGAATTTTGAGCATCTTAGTACCGAAAAATCGGAAAATGCTTCTTTATGGAAACTATTCAAGGAAGGGGCGATTTTCGAGTTCCCAAGTATAGATTCGTCAAATGATAGGCTGAAATTTTGGTCGTTCATCAGTGAATTATTTGTTTTCATCAGACCGAGGCGTCCTCTTGATGGGATTATTATTACAGTTCCTGCTGATCTTTTTATTTCAGAAACTTCAAACATTGAAAGACATGCTCGTGAAATGTTCGATAGGGTGTTTCAGTTTCAGCACGATATCAATTTTAAGCTTCCTATATATTTCATAGTGACTAAATCAGATCAAATTTTCGGATTTCAAGAATTTGTTCATTTATTGAAAGAAAATACAAAACAACAGATTTTTGGATGGTCTTGTCCGTATTCATTAGATATCGCATTTTCCCCAAATTGGATTAACGAAATTTTCAATACTATAGACGACGGTATCAAAAAAGCAGGATTTTATTTTTCTCGTAAAAGGAATATAGATGAGAATCTCGAAAAAGCGGTGTTATTTGAAGCATATTTCGAAAAAATTAAACCGATGTTGTCAGAGTATTTACTGACTATGTTTCGTACTCACAGTCCTATGGATGGTATGATTTTGAGAGGAGTTTATTTCGTGGGTCGTCAAAAAGAGGTAGAAATTTCTTCAAGCGGAATTGTTCAAGTTTCTGCCTTAATACCAGGAGTAAATGTCGATGCTAGTTCAAATCATTTACATGCGGATGATCTGTATTTTGTGCAAGATCTTTTCAAGGATAAAATTTTTAAAGAATATAATATTGCGTATCCCATCTTGAAAGATGTAGGAGGCATTACAAAAAAAGAATACCGTAATAAGTTAATATTTGCAGGATCAACGCTGCTTTTTTCAGTGGGATGGATTTGGGGTAATGGGAACATCAGAACTAATATCCAAAGCAGTTATCGAACTATGTGTACTGTAAAGAAGAATTTGCTTCGTATAAAATACCTGGAAGATACTTTAAAAAATTCAGAAGACCAATCCCTGATCAATAGTCAAGCATCTGCATTATTACAAAATATGCCAGTGGTAAAAACGAGAGATTTTTTCTCAATTTTTGTTCCTCAGTCTTGGTTTTTAGGAATAGGAAATTCTATCAGATCAACAACAGAGTTAGTTTTTGATTCTGTTGTAGTAAAAGCTATGTACATTGATTTGAACTTTAATACGAAAAATATTTTGCTGGGATCTCATACATCTTCCAAGAAGAATCTAAACAGTCAGAAGGATATCTTTGACGTGCCGAATTTTGAAAGTTTTAAAGAATTAGCAAAGTTTGTTGAAAAAATTAAAAATTTGAAAAAAATTAGTTCTGAATACAACTCCATGCGAAATCTTGAAGACAGTAGCAATGTTGTAAATGTAACGGAATCTCTTTTCAAGGATAAATTCGAAATTACGGACAAGATGAGAACTCATGTTCCGAATAAACAGATTATGCCACCAAAGTTTAATTTGGAGGATTTCCAAACAAATATTGAAAACAGTCTGAAAAATATATTTGATAATTTCATAAAAGATACCTTAGACACAACAGTGGAGAAAGTCTTACAGAATGTCTCGAGTGATATTGATCGTTTACACGAGGCGGGGCAGAATTCAAAAGTGAATTACAGTGTTCAAGATTTAGCGAAACTTTATAATAAGGTAGAGTTAGTAGAAGATATTTTCAAAAACAAGAATTTCTCGTGGATTAGGGAAAATACATTTTGTCCGACTCCCGATTATCAGAAGATTTTGGATAACTTGGAATCTACGGGAATGATTAGTCCAGACTGTCTGAGAGATTTGGTGCATTTTGCTGATGTTTCGTTCAATCGCTATAAAGATGCGTTAGACACTTACAAATCCAAACTTTCGGGAAAAATTTTAGACAAGCAAAATCCATCAGAGGGGTTTATTCAAGTAAAGGGAGAGTTGAAGTCCCTGCTGAACCTCCCTTTTATTTGTGTAGTTCCTGTTGGACATTTTTCAAAAGAACTTCCATCGGATAAAATGTTGATTTGGGACGTTAAGCGTCTGAAAGAGCTTTGCAATTTAATTGATAAATATAATGAATTTTCCGAAACAGTTCCGGAAAAAATGAGATCGGAATATTTCGATATTTATAAGACGGTTGCAAAAAAGTGTTTTTACCCGACTATCAAAGCGATGATTGGAAATGCTCAGATTTTAGAAGATATGCCGTTGGGAAATTCGAGAGCTCTATTTGAGAATTCGTATAAAAAACAAGCATTGAATATTCGAAATGTTTCAATATCTATTCCAAAAATAATAAAAATTTTGGACGAAATTTCTTCAGAAGAGAATTTGCAGGATTTCGGTTTTTCCGATCTTATAATTTCCCAATATTTGGGTTTGTTGGAAAAAATCGATGCTTTGTTTAATACAGAGAAACCATATTCGACAAGTCCTGCATTATTTGATGATTGGGATGGTAACGGAAATCCTCAGTTCATGAAAATGAACAGTCGTGCCAATATTAAACAGTATTTATCAGCTCAGTTCGATAGAATTAAATTTTTGGCTAAAGATTTAGCTAGTCCCATTGTTGACTTACTAACTATACCTAATATTTTCGAAAAAATTCGTGATAAGAAATTGATTAACAAATGGCGTGAAATTATTACCAATGTTAATGATTACGAGAACAACAAACCAGGCAACTCAATTGCTGCGCTGGAAAGCTTTATTACTGAAAATCTTTCTAAAGTATCCTTGGATAATTTCGATACTCAGGGAGAAATTAAAGATATTTCCCAAAATGATTCGGATTATTTCTTATCGAAACGTTCGATTGTAGCAAAATCTCTTATGAATCGTGCTGATGTAGTACAGTATGATAGGGCGGCGTCAATCTACAATAAAGTCAATAGCATATTCAACCAAAAATTAGCTAACAAATTCCCGTTCGGAGATTATGCTGAAGAGGTTACGATTGAAGATCTTGAAGAATTTGTTAATGCATATGAATTAGTGGATGCTTCCGTATTGAGTGTTTTGGAGCGGAACAAAGATGTGAAGCAAATTAACCCTCAAATGTTTGATTTTATACAAAACACCAATAAAATACTTCCATTTCTGAAGGCTTGCGTTGCTCAATCCAAAAGTTCGGATCCGAATACTTGTCCGATGTGCTTTAATGTATTATTAAGACCTTTTCCGAATATGGAAGCACTGACTTTTGCAGTAATAGACAGAATGTTTTCAATTGATAATATTCCAGTTTCGGATAACGGTAACGGAGTATTTTTTTACGGAAATACGGTAATGGCTATTTTTGGATGGGTAGCTTCGGCAAAAGAAAAGCCGAATGAAAGCAAAGCGATGGGAAATCTTCGTATAGAGAACAATCTTGCTGCTTTCACATATACCGGACAATGGGCTTTATTTCGTATGATTGAAGAGCACAAAGTTAGCAAGGGAGTTGAATATCCTAACGGTATTGTATTGCAATTCAACGTTCCGGTTGCTTCTCAGGGAGATGGTACAGAAATGGGAGATGCAAAAATGGTTTTCAAAATTACTCCTATGATATGAAATGGAGATAAATTGGTGTCGACAACTTGGCCATTGTTTCCAACGAGTTGTCCGAGTTTGTACGGTACAAGATCTTCGGACAAAGAGAGCTCATCTTCTTCTGTTGTTGAGAACAAAAATGGGGATAAGTCGGGAACAGCTCCTTTAGATGTTGATGTATCGTTTGATGAGTGAAATTAAATAGAAATGAATGAAGGAAAGCAGGGTTAAAGTTGAGTAAAATGAGGTCTGAGAGTTATGGACATAGAGAGTTTATTAAATCCAATATCATCAGAAAGTAACTGCGGAGAATATTTATGTTACGATCATATATATGATGAGTTGAAAGAGTTGCGGAGGGAGGACGATATTCGCTTGTCTCAGGGGATATGGCAAACCGATCCAAAACGCGCCGATTGGTCTCAGCTTAGTAAACTCGGTTGTGAACTTCTGAAAACCAGAACAAAAGATTTACAAATAGCCATGTGGTTGATGGAAGCTTGGATTGTCGAAAAGCAATTTGAAGGGTTTATCGATGGATTAAAGTTAGTTAAGGGATTAAGTGAAAAATTTTGGGACGAAATTTATCCGGCGATAGATTGGGAAAGTCGTAGTTACGATTATCGATTGGCTCCGTTTTTTTTCTTATCAGATAAAATACCAGAAAGAATAGTTTTAATTCCGCTCACCAGTACAGAAAGTGATCAGATTTACTCTTTGTCAGACTGGATGGATGCACGCAGAAATCTGCAGATAAAAAATTTTGAGGGAATTTCCCTTAAAACTATTGGTAAACAGGTGTCCATTACGACGATCGAAACTTTTAAAAATATTGCAAATCAAGTAAATGAATCAATTAAGATTTTAGATGAATTGAGAGCTTTTCTTGATGAAAAATGTGGTCAAGATGCCCCAAGTTTTTATCAATTGACGGAGTATTTAGAGGATATTAAACGAATTATTTCAAAAAATATTGAGTTGAAAGAAAAACAACAGTCGCAAACACAAAGGATAGAAGTTGAAAAACAAGCAAGCCAGTCAAACACTATCGATTCTGAAATGGCATTGGAGGATGATAGCGAGACTCAAAAGCAAGAACCGACAATTGGTCAAGCTTATGATGCTATGTCTGAAATTGCCGAATTTTTGGAAAAAAAGCAGCCACAAAGTCCTTCATCCACTTTGCTTAAGGTCGCAATCATGATTGGAAAGAAAAGTTTTCAGGAATTGCTTGAATTAAACATGCAAAGCGGAGTTTCTGTTTTGAACACTATTTCCGAGCTATATAGCATTTTTTACAAAAAGGAGTCGAAGCCGGAAAATAGTTAATTTAATTGTTTGATATATAAAATTATATTGGAACGGTTATTGTAAAATGTTAGAATTCGCAAGGAGTTGGAGGAGTTTTATGCGAAAGTTGACAAGTTTTTGTTTAGAGATGTTACCTTTGCTTTTGACAGCTTGTGATCCGGTAAGTTGGTTGGTTGGAGGTACCGTTGTTGCCGGAACTGTTACGGTTCGTGATAAAGAGGGAATTTCAGGACAGATTGCGGATAAATATCTGAAAGAGAGAATCCGAGTGGCTTTGCTTAACAAAGATAAAGATCTATATGACAGAGTAGAATTAGCGGTTAAGCATGGAATAGTTGTTGTGATCGGAAGTTTTGATGATGAATCTCAGTGTGAAAGAGTTAAGGAAATTATCGATAACGTAAAAGTTGATGATGTCTATTATGAACTGAAAATTGAGCCACAGGCCAGAGTAGGGACTTTTGCCGCTGATGCCGGGATTACGACTCGTATTGAAGCCAGTATGAAGAGTAACGGAAATGTCGCTTCTCTGAACTATGATACTACCACAGTTAACGGAGTAGTATATATGTGCGGAACAGCGATGACTGCTTATGAAAGAGATATTGTTCTGAATATTGCTCGCAGTACTTCTGGAGTAATAAAAGTTGTGTCATACATTAAGATTGCGAAACCTGAAGTTGAGGGATAATAATCTTGCACGCCAGCGTAAAAACAATTGCATTTTTTGGGATTTCTGTAGCTGAAGTTGATGTACAAGCTCAAATTCTTAATGGCTTGCCGTCGTTCAATATCGTTGGTCTTCCAGATAAGGCAGTTGCAGAGTCTCGAGAAAGGATACGTGCTAGTTTGTTTTCGATGGGGATTTCTTTTCCTCCAAAAAGGATAACGGTAAATTTGGCTCCTGCCGGTATCCAGAAGGAGGGGAGTCATTACGATTTGCCTATTGCTTTGGCTCTAATTGTGGCAATGGGGATTATTTCTCAGGAAGATGTTTTTAATGTGATTGCTATGGGGGAATTATCTCTTACGGGAAGTATTTCACGAGTCGTGGGAGTATTGCCTGCATCTGTTTATGCAAAAAAAACGGATCGTGTGTTAATTTGTCCGAAGGACTGCGCTCAGGAGGCCGTTTGGGTTAATGATAGTCTGGTTTTGGCGCCAGGAAATTTGTTGGATCTTATAAATCACTTTAAGGGAGTTCAATTTTTACCGAAGATTGTTCCAAATCAGGATCAAGTTGATAATGTAAAAATCTCGAATTGTGGATGTTTCAGTGAAATAAAGGGGCAATTACTTGCTAAAAGGGCGATGGAAATCGCAGCGGTTGGAGGTCACAATATTCTTATGCTGGGGCCTCCAGGGGTTGGAAAATCCATGATGGCCTCTAGGATTGTTGGAATTTTGCCTCCAATGACTGCGGAAGAATCCTTGAATGTTACAACTATCTATAGTTTGGCAGGAAAAATGGATGGAAATGGTTTAATTTTACGAAGACCTTTTCGCACGCCTCATCATTCGGCTTCGATTGTAGCGATAGTTGGGGGTGGAAATAATGCTCGTCCGGGGGAAATTTCTCTAGCCCACAACGGAGTTTTGTTTTTGGATGAACTTCCGGAATTTTCACGTTCTGCCTTAGAATCTCTGCGGCAGCCGCTGGAATCAGGAGAAATTACTATCGCGCGAGCCAATAATCATGTGACCTATCCTGCGAAAATTCAGTTGATTGCAGCAATGAATCCTTGTCGTTGCGGATATTTGGGTGTTGAAGGGAAAGAATGTTCGCGTGCTCCGAGATGCGGAAGTGAGTATTTGCGAAAAATTTCAGGTCCGTTGCTGGATCGAATAGATATTTATATAGATGTACCAGAAGTAAGGGTTCAGGATTTTTATCAGGATAAAAGTCAATTGGAAACCAGCGATGTTATAAGGCAGCGAGTTATTCAGGCGAGAGAAATTCAATATCGGCGTTACGGTAGGAATAAAACCAATTCTGAAATCGAAGGTACAGAACTGGAAAAATATCTCTCGGATAGTGCGCGCAATTTGCTTTATTCTTTTGTAGATAAGGCAAAAATCTCAGCCCGTGGATTTTATCGAGTGATAAAGTTAGCTCGGACCTTAGCGGATATGTCAGCAGAGGATTCAATCGCAGAAAATTACGTGGCGGAAGCCTTGGGGTATCGAAGAATAGTTTAATTTCTATTAGTCGCATTATAAAATTTGTCAAATTTAATTGATTTGTATAATTTTTTGCAATAGAATTGTCTAGATTTTGATTCAGAGGGGAGGGTAAAATTATGATTAATTGGATAATAGCTTGCATTATAATTGCCATATTTGTTTCGATATTTGTGATTGTTTTGTCTTTACGTAGAATAGTTCCTACGAATGAAGTTCATGTGGTTCGCTCCGGTTCGCAGACTCATTGCTACGGCGCTACTGAAAATAATGAAGGTAATATTTATTATGAATTTCCTGCTTGGGTTCCTTTATTAGGTGTTTCTGTTACAAAGTTCGGAATAAATGTATTTGATTTGGATATTCCCGACTATGAAGCATATGACAAAGATCGTTTGCCGTTTGTCATAGATGTTAAATCGTTTTTCAGAATAAGCAGTCCGATAGTTGCGTCTCAACGTGTATCGAGTCAAAAAGAACTTGAAAAGCAACTATTAGGCATCGTGCAGGGTGCTGCTCGTTCTATTCTTGCTAAGGAAGACCTCAACACAATAATGGGAGAGCGTAATAAATATGGTGAAATGTTCACAAAAGAAGTTACAGATCAGCTCATTGAATGGGGAGTTTCCGCTGTTAAAAATATAGAGTTGATGGATATAAGAGATTCTCATGGCTCCAATGTAATCGTGAATATTATGGCAAAGAAGAAATCTCAAATAGAGATGGAAAGCAGACAAACTGTCGCTGAAAATGCTAGAAAAGCCAATGAAGCAGAGATTCTGGCCCAAAAAGAGGTGGAATTAAAACAACAAGAAGCTAATAAAGCAGTCGGATTAAGAAAGGCTGAAGTTTCGCAAGAAGTTGGTATTGCCGAAGAGAAGTCCAAACAAATGGTTCAAGAACAGGCTAAGATTACTACCGAAAAAGAAATGGCGGTAAAGAGAGTTCAAGAGGTGCAAGCGGCCGAAATACAAAAGCAGGCCAGTATTGTTAAGGCTGAAGGGGACAAAAATGTTGTTGAACTGAATGCGAAAGCTAACGTAGCCAAGAGTGAAGGTGAAAAGAAAGTTAAAGTTCTTGAAGCCGAAGCAAGAAAAGCTGAAGTGGAACTTAAAGCTGATGCTGATCTTAAGGCCGCCAAAAATGAAGCTCAGGGAATTGAAGCAAAAGGTAGAGCACAGGCTGCGTCCAAAGAGCTTGATGAAAAAGCAAAAGTTGCGGGAGATATAGAGCTTTTTGATAAAGTTCAGAGCAATCCAGAGTATCAGGAGTTTATGATAAATACAAAGCGCGTTGAAGCTCTGATGCAAGTTGGTATTGAACAAGCTAAGAACCTGGGAAATGCTGAGGTTAAAATTTATGCAACTTCCGAAACAGTTACTGGAGGTGTGTCCAAAGCAGCTAATACATTCAGTCCTTCAACTGGTTTTAATGTATCTAGTTTGTTAGATGCCTTTTCTTCGACTGATGCGGGCAAAAAAATAGCTCAAACTATAGCCAATGTCGTGGAGAAAAAAAGAGATTAATTTAAATGAAGGCATAAGAGATATTGTGTAAATTGCGATACTCTTTCGCCTTCAGAATATTTGATCTCTTAAATACGTTGAACTAATGATGAGATATATTTTTTGTTGATTGTTGCGTTTGCTTTAAACAACGGATTTGCTAAAAATGTCCCGTCGGAATGTAACTATTCTTATTTAAATTTACTTTATAATTTGCTATAAGGTAAGAAGGTAGTTGTGTATTCAGCTGTCGAATGGTGTCGGATCGGGTGTTTAGGGTATACCTGGTTCGATTTGGTCAGAATTGGAGGATAAAGTGCCCAAGTTGAAAACAAAAAGTGCTGCGAAGAAAAGGTTTTCTTTCACGGCAAGTGGTTTTGTGACATCTCAGCCTGCTTACAGGCGTCACCTTATGAAAAATAAGTCTCAAAAGATGAAAAGACAAACGCGAGGAACCATGGTTCTGAGTGAAAGCGATGCGAAGAGCGTCGTCAAATATATGCCGTACAAGTAAGGAGATATAATATGTCACGAGTTAAAAGAGGTTTAACCGCACACGCCAGACACAGAAAGGTTATAAATCTTTCCAAGGGGTTTGTTGGGCGTTCCAAGAATTGTTTTCGTTCAGCTATCGAAAGATTAGAGAAATCTATGCAGTATGCCTACAGAGACAGGCGTACAAAGAAGAGAGATTTTCGTAGGCTTTGGATAGTAAGAATTAATGCTGCAGTTAGAGAGCACGGTTTAAAGTATTCTCAATTTGTCTGCGGGTTGTCGAAGGCAAATGTTGCTATCGACAGAAAAGTTCTGTCAGAGTTGGCGATTAATGATAAAGCGGCTTTCAAAGAAATCGTGAACAAGGTGAAAGCGGTTTTGTCATAAAGTCGTATCGTAAAATCGTAAAACGAAAAGGAGGTAGGTGTTATGAGTGGTAAAATTTGTGAATTGCCGGAGGGTTATGTTCCGAGCGTTGATGAAGAGTTTATGAACGATTTTCAGCGTGAGTATTTCAGGCGAAAGCTTGAAAATTGGAAAGATAATCTTCTTCATGAGAGTGATTTGGCTTTGCAGTCCTTAAAGGAAGAAAAGGAAATCTGCACGGATATTATTGATCGAGCATCTACCGAAACTACTCTGGGTTATGAGCTGAGATCTAAGGAGAGGGCAAGAAAGTTGATCTCCAAGATAGATGAAGCTTTGACAAAAATAAAAGATGGAACTTACGGGTATTGTGAAGATACAGGTGAGCCTATAGATCTGAGAAGATTGGAGGCAAGACCTACCGCGACGCTGAGTATTCAGGCTCAGGAACGTCATGAAAAGATGGAAAAAACTCAAAAAGATGATTAGAACAGATCTTTCTAATGTAAAGGCTTATTTAAAGAAGACTTTTTTTCAGAAGGAGAAATTGACTCCGGAAGAAAAAAGGGAGAAGTTTAGGTCTGATCTCAAGTTTTGTGCTTGGTTTACCGTAATTTTTTTGTTATTCAGGTTTTTTGTTTACGATTGGTATATTGTGCCGTCATGCTCAATGGTTCCGACTTTGCTGGTCGGTGATATGCCTTTTGTTGAGAAATTTGCTTACGGAATTAGTAAGCATAGTATTTGGTTCAGTCCGAATCTATTTTCGGGACGACTTTTTTTCAAAAATAACGTGAAACGTGGCGATGTTATAGTTTTTAAGCATCCCCATGATCCAAGTGATCCTGAAAATGAAGGGATAAATGTGATCAAGAGGGTAATAGCTCTTCCGGGCGATAGAGTCAGCGTAGAAGGTGGAGTGATTTCGGTTAATGGAGTTAGGGCGGAGCTGACATACAAGGAAGAAGTAAATTACTACGATTATCCTAATGGAAAGACATATATAATTCAGAGATATGAAGAAAAATTGCCGTTGTCTGATGCGCCGGTACATACAGTCGGATATATCGAGGAGATGAAGTTCTCAAGATCAAACTATTTTAGTGAAGTCACAGTTCCAGAAGGGCACTACTTCGTTATGGGTGATAACAGGGATTGTTCAAAAGATTCTCGGTGTGGTTTAGGCTTCATTCCTGAAGAAAATCTTATGGGGCGAGCGATTTTTACAGTATATTCCATAGATAAATGCGTAAGACTTTGGGAATTTTGGAGATGGTTCCAGAATATCAGATACGATCGTCTTCTGAAGAGAATTGATTAATGGAAAAATTACCGAAATTAGAAAAAATCATCGGCTACGAATTTAAGAATAAGGAGAATGTCTCCGTTGCGATAGTACATCCGGGAGCCAATAAATTTGATAGAAATTTTGCGAAATGTTTTGAAAGGTTGGAATTTTTAGGGGATAGGGTTTTGGGATTGTCTTTGGCTCACCTCATTTTTTCGAAATTTTCAAAAGAAAGTGAAGGGGACTTGGCAATTCGGATGTCAGTTCTTGCTGGGACGGATTTTTTGATAGATCTCGCGAAGAAAACTAAATTGATAGAATGTTTCTCTTATCCAAAAGATCTTTTTGTTTCCAAAAATAAGAATTCTTCGTCGATTGCCGATATGATGGAAGCGGTTTTGGGATCTGTGTTTTTGGATTCAGGATTTTCTGAAGCGAGAGATGTTGTTACTCGTTTGTGGGGCGATGATTTAAATAAGATCATTTATAAGAAAAAGGATTCCAAAACCAGATTGCAGGAGATAGTGCAAAGTAAATCGGAAGAATTGCCGTTCTATCGTTTGATAAAGATGACAGGAGAAGCGCATGACCCGGTTTTCGAGATAGAGGTTTCTGCTTGCGGAGAAATTGCTTCGGGTTTTGGAAATTCAAAGAAGAATGCCGAGCATGATGCTGCAAAAAAATTGATAGAAAAATTAAGTAAGTAAATGTCAGGGAAAGAGAATTCAGGTAATTTGAAAGCGATTGGTCAGAAAAGATGCGGGTTTGTTGCGGTTTTGGGAGAAACAAATGCCGGAAAATCTACGTTGATAAACAAGTTAGTTGGGCAGAAAGTTTCTATTGTTTCAAGAAAAGTTCAGACCACATTGAGTCGAATTTTAGGAATTGCGATCAACGGGAACAGTCAGATAATTTTAATAGATACTCCTGGATTTGTTTCATATCACAAATCCGTAGATCAAAAAACGGATGTTCTTGAAAAAACGGCTTGGGATGCGTTTCGCGAAACGGAAGAAGTTTTATTTGTAGTGGATGCTCACAAGAGAGATTTTGAAAAAAGTATGACTTTGCTTCAGAAAATCGATAAGAAAAAGAAGGTTTCATTGGTTTTGAACAAAGTCGATCTGATCAAGAAAGAAAAACTTTTGGAGATCGCGAGTGAATTTTCGAAAATTCGTAATTTTGAGAATATTTTCATGGTTTCGAGTTTAAATGGCGATGGAGTCGAAGATATCGAAAAATATTTAGCGAAAATCGTCCCAGAAAACGAATGGATGTTTCCAGAAGATGAAATTACTGATTCGTCTTTTGAAAAATTTACTTCGGAAATCACAAGAGAGCATCTTTATCATAGAGTTCATCAGGAAATTCCTTATAGATGCCGGATAGTTACGGAAAATTACCGTAATGAGGCAGATGGCTCTGTTAGGATTGCTCAAAATATTTTTGTAAAAAGCAAGGCTCATAAAATAATTCTACTGGGGCATAATGGCGGAAAAATTCGAGCGATTGGTTCCGCAGCACGTCGCGAGTTATCTGAATTGCTGGAGCGGGAAGTTCATTTGTTTTTGAATGTTGTTGTGGAAAAATAGAGAATGCAATGGCAAGAGCAGAGCATTGTTTTATCTTCTAAACCTTTTAGCGAGAACTGTCGGCTGGTTAATGTTTTCAATAGGAGCATTGGCAAAACTTCGGGATTGGTGAAAAGAACTAAATCCGCTATCCATGTCGGAGATATAAGTGATGTCACATGGAAAGGCCGCAATGCAGATCAGCTTGGGACTTTTAAAATCGAGACTGTTTTTTCGCCATTTTCATTTGTTTTCGAAAATCCGTTGGAAATTCTCGCCATAGATAGTGTTTGCACTTTGTGTAGCAACGGATTGCCAGATAGAGCTCCTCATGGAAAATTATTTGATTCAGTAAAGCAATTTTTGCTTGAATTGATTCATGATAATTGGCTTTTGAATTATGTTCTTTTCGAGAAAATGTTTTTGTCTGAAGTCGGAGTAGGTTTGAGTCTGTCTCAGTGTGCTGTTACGGGGAAAAAAGATGGATTGTTTTACGTATCACCTCGAACAGGAAAAGCTGTGACCAAAGAAGTTGGTGAAAAATATAAGGATAGGTTGTTTGTTTTGCCGAAATTTTTATTAAATGCAGATGAAGACCCATCAAATGAGGATATTTTGCTGGCTTTAAAGATAACTCAGCATTTTTTAAAAATTTATTTTTATGGTATAAGCAGTAAAGAATTGCCCATGTCCAGAGAATATCTCGTGCAAGGGTTATTAAAGGGAGATAAAAATGAAACTCAGTACTATAATTAATCCAAACGAAAAAAGAGTTGCGATTACACCAGAAGTTGTTGCGAAATATGTGAAGTTGGGTTTCGAAGTAGAGTTACCAAAAGGAGTAGGGGAGTCAGCAGGGTTTTCTGATTCAGAGTATGAATCTGCTGGAGCGGTTATTGCCGATGGCGAAATTAATAATGTGAATTTATATTTATGTGTTAAGCCAGTCCTTTCGGAAGATATGAAATTGAATAAAGGGAGCTATTTAGTTGCGATGCTATCTCCTTTTCAAAACGCAGAAATTTTGAAAAAATTGCATTTAAAGGGGATTAATCCGTGTGCGTTGGAGAAGATTCCAAGAATTACTCGTGCGCAGTCGATGGATATACTTTCATCTCAAGCAAATATCGCAGGGTATCGCGCCGTTATCGAAGCGATATCCGAGTATTGTCGAGTCATTCCATTGATGATGACTGCAGCGGGAACAATTCGTCCGGCGAAAGTACTCATTATAGGTGCTGGAGTTGCAGGGCTTCAGGCTATCGCAACAGCAAAACGTATGGGAGCGAGAGTTCGAGCCTTTGATGTTAGAAGAGCGGCAAAAGAGCAAGTGGAAAGCCTTGGAGCGACTTTTGTTGATGTCGATTCCGAGGAAAATGGGGAAACCATTGGAGGATACGCTCGTGAAATGTCCGAAGATTACAAAAAGAAGCAAGCAGAAAAATTAGCTGAAGCTTTAAAGACATCGGATATTGTAATTTCTACAGCTCAGATTCAAGGGAAACCTGCGCCGAGATTGATTACGAAGGAAATGGTCAACAGCATGATGCCTGGATCGGTAATTGTTGATATGGCGACAGAAACTGGCGGAAATTGTGAGATTTCTAAAAAAAATGAAAAAGTGATCGAAAACGGCGTAACTATTATTGGATATACAGATATTGCCGCGCGTGTGGCTTATGATTCCAGTCAATTATTTGCCAGAAACGTATTCAACTTTGTGTCTCTCATGTTGAAAGATGGCCAGCTTGATACATCTGATGAGATAATACAAGCAACTTTAATAAAGTGAGTTTTTGTTGCGGAGATGTAACTAGGCGTTTAATTGTTTTCGAATAATTTTTTCATGATCCGTTTAGTTTTGTTTATGAATATGGTAATAAGTTAGAGTCTTTTTCTTGTTTAGGGGGTAAGAATGAAATTTTGTGTCACGACACCGATTTATTATATCAATGGAGAGCCGCATATCGGTCACGCTTATGCCAGTACTGCTGCAGATATTTTGGCAAGATTTAAAAGGTTGGACGGGTATAAAGTTCATTTTTCGACAGGTACAGATGAGCATGGAATCAAGGTAGCTCGTTCTGCAGAAAAAGCACAAATGAAAGTGGAAACGTTTAGCGATGTGATGTCCCAAAGATTTCGTGATATGGCATCGTTGATGAATATCAGTTATGACGATTTTATTCGTACCACTGAAGAGCGCCATATAAAAGCTAGCCAAAAATTATGGACCATGATCGAGAAGGATATATACAAAAGTTCTTATAAAGGTTGGTATGATCCTCGGGATGAAATGTTTGTTAATGACAGTGAAATTGTTAATGGAATTGCTCCCAGCGGAGGAAAAGTCGAATGGATGGAAGAAGAATCTTATTTTTTCCGACTTTCTGCGTATCAGAATAAATTGTTGGACTATTACGAATCACATCCTAATTTCATTTTGCCTTTGAGTCGGCGTAACGAAATTATCAGCTTTGTGAGAAGCGGGCTCAAAGATCTTTGTATTTCTCGTAGTAAATTTAGTTGGGGAGTTCCCGTTCCGAATACTGAAAATCATGTAATGTATGTTTGGATAGATGCTTTGACTAACTATCTTACATCTCTGGGATTTCCTGACCATATGGAGCAAGCGGAGTCTTATTTCAGAGAATGTATACATGTTGTGGGAAAGGAGATTTTACGTTTCCATGCTGTGTATTGGCCGGCGTTTTTGATGGCAGCGGGATTACCTTTGCCGAAGAGAATTTTTGCTCACGGGTGGTGGACTAGTGAAGGGCAAAAGATGTCAAAATCCATTGGAAACGTCGTAAATCCTAGCGAAATCGTAGAAAAGTACGGGCTCGATTGTGTTCGATATTTTATGATGAGAGAAGTTCGATTTGGTGAGGACGGGGATTTTTCTGTTGAAGCAATCAAAAAAAGGATTTCTTATGATCTCGCCAATGATTTGGGAAATTTGGTACAAAGAGTATTGGCTTTCATCCAAAAATTGGGTGGGCATATGATTACGGATTACAATTTTTCGGATGATGAAAAGGTTTTATTTGATCATTCCAGAAAATTAATATGTAAATTACGTCCATTGATGGATAATCAGGACTTAAGCAATGCCTTGTCGACAATTTGGGAGTTAATTGCGGAATCCAATAAATTTGTTAATGATCAAAAGCCATGGGAATTAGCAAAACAAAATGATCCGAAGTTATATAGAGTGTTAACTGCGCTGTGTGAGGCAATTAGGTCGATTGCGTTTGGACTTGCCCCTTTCATGCCAGATACCGCTCGTAAAATTTTTGATTTTATTAATGTCAAAGGGAATTCTTTTGCTGAAATTGAGGATAAGTTTTTATCCCAGCGTTTCCCTAAGCCATTTCCCCTTTTCATGAAAAGTGAGTGACATAAGTGGTGTTTGTTGATTCACATTGTCATTTAGACTTTTCAGGTTTTGGAACTTTTTTAGAGTCTCGTTTGGCTGGGAGGACCCTGGAATATTATGACATAGATCTTTTGATAAATAGAGCTTCTCAGGTGAATGTAAAATATATGCTCAATGTTGGAACGCATCTTTCTGATGTCGAGAGGTATACCAAAATTTCTGAAAAGTTTTCGAACATATTCAGATCTGTTGGAATACATCCAGAATATGCAAGGGAACACTGCGAAAAGTTTTCTTTCGACAAGATGAGAGAAATTTTTCGGAAGTATTGCTGCTTAAACAAGACCGTTGCCATTGGAGAAATTGGTTTGGATTATCACGTAAATAACGATGTGGATCAACAAAAAGATATCTTTTCTTTTCAATTAGAGTTGGCAGAGGAGTTTAATTTACCGGTGATTATTCATTCTCGTGATGCTTGGATGGATACAATGGAAATTTTGGAGAATCATCCGAATGTGACTGGTGTAATTCACTGTTTTTCAGGGGAAAGAGATTTTGCCGAAAGGGTTCTAAATACTTCATTTTATTTCGGAATAGGAGGAACTTTGACTTTCAAAAAAAATACAGTTTTTCAAGAAACAGTTCGAGATATATTACCGTTGGATACAATATTGGTTGAAACGGATTGTCCATTTTTAGCTCCGATTCCGTTCAGAGGGAAACTAAATGAACCTGCGTTTGTGGTTAATGTTGCGGAAAAAATTTCAGAGTTGAAAGATATTTCTGTTACTCAAATTGCGGATCAAACCAGTAAAAATTTTTTCAAGTTGTTTAAGAAAGCAAAATTTTAGTACAATCTTTAGCGAAAGGAATGAGATATGAGTAAAAAGCATATATTTTTGCTAGGATTTTGTATTTTGTTTTTTGCATATCAATATGGTTTGCGATCGGCTATTCCGAATGTGTTGAACGAGGATTTGCAAAATTATTTTGAAGCTAATACATCGCAAATCGGATTTTTGATTAGTTTATCTTGTCTAGCGTATACAGTGATGCAAATTCCTGTCGGTATTATCATGGACAGAGCGAACGCCAAAAATATCTCCGCTCTCTCTTTCGCTCTTTTTTCTTCGGGGCTGATTTGTTTTGTCATCTCGCCTGATCTTATCTGTGCGGCTGTGGCTCAGTTATTTCTCGGAATTAGTGCGTCCTTTTCTTTTATTTTGATAATAAAGGTTTCTAATGATTATTTTAGTCGAGAGAAGGTTGCCATTGTTTCGGGGATAGCCATTTCCGCCGGCAGTTTGGGACCGGTGATTTGTAATCCGCTGCTGGCTCATCTGTCGGGAGTTTTTTCATGGATAAATGTCGTATTGTTCTTCGGAGTTTTAGGGGTTATTTGTGCGGTAGTCGGATTTTTTGTAATCCAAGGAAAGGATTCGTCGGCAGATTCGATTACAGATTCATCGGTAGACTCGTCCGTAGATTTGAATACTGAGGTTGCAACGGAGACGAGTTCTATTTTAGAAGATATAAAGACGATAATTTCAGACCGTAGATATATTGTGATCGGAATTTTCTCCATGGCGGTTTTGGGCTCGCTTTCTTCTTTTTGTGACGCATGGGGGGTGTCATTTATGACATGTGTTCATGGAATATCTCGCGAACAGGCATCGCTTGCCGTGAGTTTTGTATACACGGGAACTATAATAGGAGGACCTCTGTTTGCGTATCTGTCGGGTGTTTTCAATAGTTTTAAAAAAGTTATGTTGGGTGGAGCTGTTAGTTTTGCGATTCTATTAGGTTTGGTAAGTTTTGTAAAACTTCCGATCACTATGTTGTATGCAATTTTGTTTGTTATGGGGATTTTTGCCATGTGCCAATTTTTGGCTTTTCCGGCAGCACTGTCTCTGGGAGAGAAAAGGTTGGGAGCGACCGTAACGAGTATTGTTAATACTCTCACGATGTTGGGATGTACTATTTTAATTTGCGTATTCGGATATGTTCTTGATTGGTCGAAAGGGGCAGAACAACTATACAGTGCGACGGATTATAGATGTAGCATAATGGTATCTATAATGTCTATATTATTCGCGGTCTTTATATTGTCTTTTATCAAACTTCCGACATATAAAGAAATTTCAGAACAAGAGAATTAGCCTGAGTTTGGAGCGTTAAATCTATCATGCCTTGTTATTTTTTCAGAAACTCTTCTGTTAGCTTTTCTTTGTAGGATGTTGAAAATAGTGAACGAAATAAATTTCTCTCGATTTTCATACCCTGAATGCATCCTGTATTTTGAGAGAGCTGTATCGCTTCCTTTATGAGACGCAAGCTGGTTGGAGATTTTTTCGCAATTTTTTTTGCGAGATCTAATGTTTCTTGCTTTACATTTGAGGAAGAGGGCAATACCTTGGAAACAATATTGAGTCGTAAGGCTTCTTTGGCGTCAATAAATTCTCCGCTCATGATCAATTCGCTTGCCTTTTTTAATCCGACGATCCTTGTGAGGAGTTGGGTACCGCCTAATCCCGGCATAAGTCCGAGGTTTACCTCAGGAAAACCAAATTTTGCATTTTCGTTTGCTATTATAATGTCAGAAGCGAGAGCCAGCTCGAATCCTCCACCAAGAGCGTATTTCTCCACACACGAAACTACGGGAATTTTTACATTTAAGATACGTTCCCATTTGTGGTCGATAAATTCATTCAATAAAGCTTGTTCAAATGATAAAGCCTCTATTTCGTTGATATCAACTCCTGCGGCAAAAGCTTTTTCTGTGCCGAATATTACTAAAACGTTTGCTTTTCTCTCAATATTGGAAAGACAATCATATACTTCTCCAATGAAATTTGTGTTTAATATATTTAATTTTTTTGGATTATTTAGCGTTAAAATTGCAATAGAATCATTTATTTCAAAGTCAACTGACATCGCATTTCCCTCATAATACAGTGTTATTATAAAGTTTATAAAAAAAAATTCAAATTATAAAAAGTTTCAATCTGAAATTAACTTTATTTTTACGTAAACCGTTTATTCTAATGACAGTAAGGAGTTGAAACTTGTTTATTTGGTTTTGTTTTGCCGTGGTTTTAATAGTTGTTGCGTTGAACGATTTTATGTTTTTCAGAATCGAAAACGAGTATGTATTGTTTTTATTCCTTTTGTACGCAATATCGTACGTTTTCGGTGTTTCCGGACAAAATTTTGCAGAAGCGTTCAGGATTGCTTGTATTACTTTTGCGATTTGTTTTGTTCTGAATCAATTTAATCTTATTGGTGGAGGCGATGTAAAATTTCTGGTACCGCTCATGTTTTTTGCAGAGAACAATATATTCGAGTTTATCTGGGGGACGGCTATAGGAGGATTAGTGCTCGCTTTGATTTATATATTCTGTGGAAAGAAAGTCGCAATGTTTAGAAAAAAGCTGTTTATCATATTTTCGGCGATGAGGAAGAAAAAATTTCGATTTTTAAGATTTGTTTTACTTTCTTTCTATAAGATAAAAACAAAGTCGGTAGAGTTTGAGATTAACGATACTGATGTGTTAAAGCAGGAAGTGCCTTATGGTGTAGCATTATCTTGCGGAGGTTTTTTTGTGATTTTTGATGTGATGTTTAGGTGATGATATGGGTAATAAAAAAGATATAGTTCCTATTGTTATAGCATCGGCGGTAGCCCTGGTAATTACGGGGATAGTCCGATGGATGATTCCTGGAGGCACAGTCATAAAACAGCAGCCTCTTAAGAAAGAATTGTCATTGCCGGATATACCTTTAATGATTAAATCTGAGCAAAGAAAGATAAAAGAAGTACAAGTATTGGTTACGAGTGGTGAGATTAAAAAGGATGAAAGAATTTTACAATCCAAATTGAGCTGGAAATCTTGGCCATCCAATGCTATTCAGCCTTATTTCATTGCTCAGGATAGTAAAGGAAATCCATTGAATGACAAAGAGGATTACGCTAATGCACTGAATATGTGGGCAAAAAATGAAATACCTGCAGGAATTCCTTTAACTTTGAGTATGTTAACAAGCATTGATCCGGCGGAGGTTGCAAGAAAAAAGAAAGAAGCTGAAGAAGCAGAGAAGGCGAAAAAGCTTAGCCTTGAGAAAAAGAAGCAGGAGATGGACACTGGTATTAAAGCTGGTCACAGAGCTGTCACTTTCCAAGTTGATCAAAGAACGCCGATTTCTAAGAGCATGATTGCTCCAGGAGATTACGTGGATATCATAATAAATTCGTTTGAAGGAAGTAAACAGAAGACCCATGTTTATAAAGCTTTAAAAATTCTTGCAATAGATGGGGTTACGAGACAACAAATTGTTGGAAAAGATGGTAACGACGGAGGACTATTCGGTAGTGGAATCGGATTAGGAGTTTTGTCAACTCCTCGAAATGTAGCCCTGGAAGTCAAAGAATCTTTGGTTAATGTTATGTTAAAACAAGCGGGTAGCAACGGTATTACAATTATTGTTAGAAGTAAAGATGAAAAGATCGAGGAAGATTCAGGTGAAGAAGACTTAGGAGAAGAAGCAAATGCTTCTTTAACAGATAATGACAGCAACTTACTTAAAGGTATCATAGAAATGAGTAGGACCTCATCAGCTGAAATGCTAAAAGAATCTGTGAAAAAGCGTCAAGAGGAAGAAAAAAATATATCTGCTCTTTTGCATAACATGAGTAATTTTAGTGTTCAGACACCGCGAAAAGCAAAAGAAGAGGTTTCTTCTTCGTCAGAGGATTCCAGTAAATACGAAGTTGTGTCAGGCCGTATTGTTTCAGAATTTGATAAGAAAAATGAGAAGGAAAAAGATGAACCGGTGAAGATATACCGAAAATTAACCCCTGATGAAGTACAATTTTACAAGGATGGTAAGAAAGTTAGTAGAGGCTCGAGCGTAGCAACGAGTAGTTATGAGAGTAGTATAAGATAGGAAGATTCGAGTGAAGGAGAAGTGATATGAAAAAAAGATTGAGTATTTTGTGTTTCGCCTTTTTAGGACTGGTAAACGTTCCAAGCGTTTTTGCTGATAAGGATACAGGGATAATGAAGCCCGATTTTGTCCGTAGCATAAAGAATCAGAAAAAAGAGGAAGCAAAGAATGACGCAATAAGAGCAATCAAAACCGAAAAAGAAATAGAGGTTGATTCTGTTAATTTGTTGAAATATGAAAGAAAGATTGGAGAAATCTTTATTCCAAATCCAAAAATTGCAGATATTGATATGTTAAGTGATAAATCTTTGTACCTTAGCGGATTAGCTCCTGGAGTAACACCTTTAGTGGTTCACGATAAGGATGGCAAGGTTCTTGCAGACTACATAATAAAAGTTACCTATCCTCTAAGGGATATAAAAGAAGCAATTTCCAAAATTTTTCCTGATTTGGAAATAGAGTTGGTCTCAATAGATAATAACTTGATTTTGAAGGGGAATGTTGCCTCTCCGGAAATGGCTCAAGATGTATTAGATATTGTAGGAAGATTTGTTGATCAGGGTAAAATCATAAACAAGATGACGATAGAAACTGCCACTCAGGTTATGTTAAAAGTAAAGATCGCCGAGGTTACCAGAAATATAACAAAATCCTTGGGAATTAACTGGAGAACATTGTCGGCATCTGACGGAGGATCTTCTGGATTAATCGGTATGGCTGCGGGTAACAGTACAAGTAGTCTTCCAGAATTTTCAACTGAAGTAATGAAGGATGTTCTCGATGGCCCTCTTTCCGCTGATGTAGATGGAGGAAAATGGATTGTTGCAGCAGGTATAAATAATTTATCTGCTTTGATTGATGCTGCCGCTACTGAATCTTTTGCCACAATTTTAGCAGAACCTAACTTAGTAGCATTGTCTGGAAAAAAAGCAACGTTTAGATCTGGAGGACAGTACGGGTATGAAGTGACTCAAAAAGGTTCTGATAATAAGACTACGGAGTTTAAGGATTGGGGAACATCTCTTGAGTTCACACCGATAGTTCTTTCGGAAGATAGAATAAACATAGAGGTCAATACAGAGGTCAGTTCTATTGAATCAAAGAAAGATGAGGACAGTGCCCCTAATCTGGCAACAAAGAAGGTGAATACCGTAGTTGAATTGGGTAGCGGTCAAAGTATAGTGTTAGCTGGTTTGTTACAAAAACAAAATAGTACCGGCACTATAGAAACTCCGTTTTTAGCTGATATTCCGTTAATAGGGGCTTTGTTTAGGAGTTCTACGGAAAGCTTGAATGAGCGAGAGTTGGTGATTATTGTTACCCCTTATATAGTAAAACCATCTTCTAGGCAACTAAAAGTTCCAACGGATATGGTTCCGAAAATGTTATCTCCTTTGAAATCGATTACCAAGAGAAGATTTCATCGATTGGGGAAAGAGGCGGACAGTGCAGGATTTTCGTTGAAATAAATGGAGGTAGTTATGAAATATTTAGTAGGTTTAACGGCATGTTGTTTGATATTAACTGGATGTAGTGAAAATAAGTTTGCACCGCCTAGTGAGTTAGAAGAAGCAAAAATTGACATAACAGAAAACAAGGTTACTCACTTTTTTGGTGTAGATAACAATTTTGAGATGTCGGCAGCCGATTTGGTAAAACTAGAAAAATTGTTGAAAAATTCAAAAGGGGAAGGAATTGAAAATGTCGGATTTTTGATAATTTCAGATTCTCCGGTTTTAACCGCTCAGAAGAAAGCCCTTTCAGGTCAGGTGAAATCAAAAATGATCAGAGCAGGATTCCTGGAGAGTCGAATTATGGATTCGGGAGTTTGTATATACAAAGATGCTAAAAAAGGAGTCAGAGTTGATATCTTGAAATACGATCTTCAGAGGACGGATATTAGCTTATGGTCTGATTTTGTCGGTGATTGTGACATAGAGAAATCGTTGCCCCATTACGGACGGGCTACGAATTATAATACAGAAGAGATGGTATCCAACAGCGCGGATCTTATATCTCCAAGAAAGTATAAGGGGCAAAAGATTGAACATGCGATTAGTGCAATGAGCGGAGCTGGATCGAGTGGAGGAGGAAGTTCGTCATCATCTTCTTCATCAAGTAGCAGTTCGTCGAGTTCATCCAAATAGAAAGGAGATTTGTTATGGCTAAGAATGCATCCGAATTACCTCACAACTTAGTGGCTTTCGTAAATGATCCCGTTTCCGAACAGGTTATATGGAATGTCATAAAAGAAATGAACATGGCTTATGCCGAAGCTAAAATGGGAGGCATTGCAGACGCTTTGGAATTTTTGAAAACGAATAGAAGTCCGAAAGTGTTGATCGTTGATGTTTCCAACTCAGAGCTTCCGTTGGGAGATATCGAAAAGGTAAAAGAATTCAGTGCCCCTAATATTTCAATTATAGTAATTGGTTCGAGAAATGAGGTCGGATTATTCAGAGATTTGAAGGCAGCCGGTGTTGTTGACTATATAGTTAAACCTCTTAGTAACATCTTGTTACGAAGGGCGATAGAACAGGCCAATGGAATAAAAAATGAGGTTCAGAAAGAAGGAAAGTTGATCCACGTGATGAGCGCAACTGGAGGAGCTGGAGCGACGACAGTTGTTGCAAACGTGGGGTGGTTATTAGCGAACAAACGATTTAAGCGTACTTTGGTTATGGATTTAGATTTTTTGTACGGAACGACGAATTTGCTGCTGGATATAAAAGCGGAAAATGCCTATCTGGATATTTTGGAGTCTCCAGATAAAATAGATGATTATTTCACTGAAACGATTCTGAAAAAATGTACGCAGAGATTATATTACTTGGGAGGATTGTGCGATTTGGTTAGAGGCATACAAGTTGATATACAAGCTTTTGATGCTCTGATGGCAATATTGAAGAAGCAATTTAACTATATTTTGGTTGATGCTCAGCGAGATTTGAACGAAATAAATAAAGTTTCCATGAAGAAAGCTGATAGCTTTATAATTATGGTTGAAATGACTATGGCGTCCGCTCAAAATGCAGCAAGACTACTTGAGTTAATATCAGTCGAGTATAACAATAAAAAAATTATCATAATTGACAATAAAAATGGACTTTCCAGTTCAGGTGCTATTACAAAAGAGTCGTTTGAAGAAGTAATAGGTCGAAAAATAGATTATGTTATGCCTTTAGACGAAACTATAACTCTTGCAGCGGCAAATATAGGTCAACCTTTGGTAGTTTCAGATGGTCCTTTGACTGAAATTTTAGACGCAGTTACCGATGACGTTCTTGGTAAAAATGAGAATCAAGCAATTGCCCAAGCGATATCGGAAAGAGAAGATTTCAGCTTTGAGAAAATTAAAAATGAGATTCTCGTTATGCTTGGTAAGTTTATGAAAAAATAGTAGGAGAGTTTAAATGGCTGATGAAACAAAAGATGCGATAGCGGAAGAATCTCCTTTACTTACAGTCTTTCGTAAAGAAGCCCATGATACAATGTTAAATCGAATTAACTTGGCAACGGCTTTCAAATTGACTCCTCAAGAGTTAAGAACCGAAATCGAAAACTTCGTTTTTGATTTCGCGCAAGAACGTCGAGCACAGATTACCAAGCGTGAACAGGTTGGAATAGCTCGAGAGTTAGTTGACGACATGATCGGACTCGGGCCTTTGGAAATTTTGATAGATGATGATACGATCTCAGATATTGTTGTTAATGGACCATTTCAGATATACGTTGAAAGACGTGGTGTTATGCAATTGGTTCCGGTAAAATTTCGAGACGATGCTCACCTTATGCAAATCGCACAACGAATTGCACATAGAGTAGGGCGTCGAGTTGATACTTCCAGTCCTTTATGTGACGCTCGTCTTCCTGATGGAAGTCGTGTTAATATAGTCGTTCCTCCGATCGCTCTGGATGGTGCATCTATTTCAATTCGTAAATTTTCCAAGAAAGCGATGGATTTGCATAATTTGGCATCACACGATAGTTTAACAGAGGAAATGGTACGAGTTTTGCAGATAGCAGCAACTTGCGGACTAAATATTATTGTTTCAGGTGGTACCGGTTCTGGAAAAACTACAATGCTGAATGCATTATCCCAACTTATAGATCCTCGTGAACGTATTGTGACATGTGAGGATGCTGCGGAGCTAAAATTGCAGCAGCCACACGTGGTTCGTTTGGAAAGCCGTCCGCCTAACATCGAAGGAAAAGGTGAAATAACCATTCGAGATTTGGTTAAAAACGCCCTTCGTATGAGACCTGATCGAATAGTTATCGGAGAGGTTCGAGGTGAAGAATGTATCGATATGTTACAGGCTATGAACACAGGTCACGATGGATCTATGTCAACAATTCACGCTAACAGGGCCCGAGAGGCATTTATTCGTTTGGAAAACATGGTCGCGATGTCTGGATTTGATTTACCTAGCGAGATAGTGAGAGCGCAAATAGCAGGTGCAATTAATATGATTGTCCAGACAGAGCGACTTCATGATGGTACTAGAAAAATTACTGAAATCGTTGAAGTGACGGGGATCAGTGAAAGGGGAGATATTCAGTACCAACATTTATTCAAATTTGTTCCAATAGGAGAGTCAGAAGATCACAAAGTCATCGGTAGATTCGAAGCAAAGGTGGAACAACCGGCATTTTTAGATAAAGCTATAACTTATGGTCTTGATAAGGAGTTACTGGACGTAATGAGAACAGCGATTGAGAAAAACGGAGGCGAAATAAATGATAGCGACTCTTATTGATTCTTTATTTTTCTTCTTTTGTTCTTTTTTCTGTACATATACGGTTTATATGTTGATATCCAAGCCTTCTGTAAAAAAAGGAGAGGGAGAGGAAGAAACATCTGAAGCTAAAATAAAAAGACGATTAAGAATGCTGTCTAAGCAACAGGATATGCTTTTGGAAACTGCTGGTGCAGATAAAATTTCAACATTCGCAAGAAACGATTTTCAGGGAGGAGATGAAACTAGCGATCAAACTCAAAACGTTGTGAACAAAATAAGACGTATAATGAAAAAAGCAGGTATTACGGATATAACAGTTGGTCATTTTGTGATTTATTGTTTTTTAGGAGGAGTCGCAATGTCTGTAGTTGTCCTGTATTTTGAATTTTTGAATGCATTGACAGGTATTCCTGTAGGTATGTGTGTCGGATCATATTTGGTATATAACTACTTGAAGTCCAGAGCAGATAGCAAAAAGATGGAATTTCTTAAATTGTTTCCGGATGCTATCGATATGATGATTCGAGGAGTGAAGGCTGGATTAAATATCGGGCGTATCATGAAGTTGGTTAGTGTGGAGTCGAAAGACCCTGTAGCCAGTGAATATCAGATAATTAGTCAAAAACTTGATTTAGGTGTTGAGCCGGAGAAAGTTTTACAAGAGGCTGCCGATAGAATTGATTTAGAGGAATTTAGGTTTTTAGTTGTTGCGTTAGTACTTCAGATGGAAAATGGAGGTATGTTGGGAGAAATTTTAGCAAATCTCAGCAGTATCGTGAGAAAAAGGCTTGAGTTGGGGTTGAAACTTAAAGCTATGTCCGCTGAAGCCAGAATGTCTGCTATAGTTCTCAGCGCTTTGCCGTTTATATTCGCAGGTATTATGGCTCTTTTGAATCCGTCTCATTTGAAAACATTTACAGAAACAGGATCAGGTCAAACCCTTCTAAAAATCCTGATAGTACTCTTTTCCATGGGAACTTTTTTTATGTTAAAGGCAACGAAAATAAAGGTGTAACATGAGAGAACCATTTTTAGATATAATTACTTTGTTCGTTACTTTGGCTGTTTATATATGGGTAAAACCGTATGCTAATGCATGGACTTACAAGATGGTGAGCAGCATAAGAGTTGCAACCAGAATCAGAAAAGTAGGAGTACAGGCCTCAGAAGTTGAAGGTAATCTAGGGGACGAAGAGGATGAGAACATTGGTTTAAGTAAAAAAGGTCCGATGTTTGGAGAAAATAAGTTATTCAATTTTATAGGAGAAAGATATCCTGACTTAATAGAAAATATGAAGTTGCTGCTTGTAAAAGCGGGTATAAGGCATGATAGTGCAATGGAAGAATTTATGACGGCTAAATTTACTTCTGGCCTTGCGATTTTTCTCATAATATTGCTTCTATTGGGAACAAATGATTTTGATATACCTTTTTATTTGACGTGTTTGATAGGAGTAATAGGAGGAATAATAGGAGGACATAAATTAACGGATTTAAACTACGAAATGATAGCTAATCAGAGAAAAGAAGCTATTGACAAAGGAGTTCCTGATTTAGTCGATTTGTTGGTTATCTGTACGGAATCCGGATTAGACCTCACAAAATCCATCAGAAGAATTGCTCGAGAAATGAGAACTTCTAATCCTGTTTTGGCAGATGAGCTCAGTTTAACATCAATTGAGCTGGAAATGATACCGGATCATAGGCAGGTTTTTACAAATTTGGAAAACAGGACTGATTGTCTTGAGATTAAAACTATTTCAAAAACATTGAGTCAAGCTCTTGAATATGGTTCATCACTATCAACATCATTGAAAGAATTAGCTGTTGAAGCAAGAGAAAAGCGAATGCTTGAAGCTGAAGGAAAAGCAGCACAAGCTCCGACATTATTGACGTTACCTATGATGTTTTTCATCATGCCATGTTTGTTTATAGTTATGTTGGGGCCTGTTATCATAGGAATGTTAGACTCTTTCTCATCGAAATAAAAAATATTGAAATTTCGAGGTACATATACTAGTATTATACACTTGTTAGTGGCTGGAGGAGTTTATGGCTCGTATAACTGTTGAAGATTGTGAGAAAGTCGTAAAAAATCGTTTTGATCTGGTAGTACTTGCTGCGCAGAGGACGCGTCAAATGTTGGCGGGAGATGAAATTACCGTAGAGGCTAATGATGAAAAAAAACCGGTAATTGCTTTAAGAGAGATTGCAGCTCGTACGGTTTCCGTTGATGATCTGAAAGAAGCGACAATTAACAGTTTTCGTTCGTTTTTGCCTTCAGATGAGGAGGAAGAGGATTTGGATGATATAATTGAAGAAGATACCTATAATCCGTATGAGAGCTTGTCCGTAAAAGCGATTGAAAAAGAGGGAGTTCAGGTCGTTAGCGAAAGCGAAATTGAGAATTCCGACGATTCGGTCGATTCTGATAACTCGACAGATAGTGAAGAGTGATAAATTGAAAGTGGCGGTTTGTTTTTTGGCCTGATTATTCTTGAAAAAGTTTTTATATTGGGCTATAAAGGCATCGATTGTGCGGTCGTGGCGGAATTGGTAGACGCGTAGCGTTGAGGTCGCTATGAAAATTGTTTCGTGGAAGTTCAAGTCTTCTCGACCGCACCAGTAGTTTTTGGTGTTCTAGGTGTAAAGTTGTGAAAATGGATGCTTTAGTTGTCATACCGGCGCGTATTTCGTCGACTAGGTTGCCGGGAAAGGTTTTAGCGGATATAAGCGGTAAGCCTTTGATTGTTCGGGCTTATGAATGTGCGATGTCTTCACATGTTGGTGATGTTATCGTTGCGTGTGATGACTTAAAAGTAAAGGATGCAATAGAAGGTATCGGTGGAACAGCGGTGCTGACTAATCCAGATCTTCCGTCTGGCACAGATCGAGTGTTCGAAGCGTGGCAAAAATTTGATAGCGAAAAAAGATACGAATATATAATTAACGTGCAGGGAGACCTTCCTTTTGTTGATTCTGTGTTTGTTCAGGAGGCAGCTGAAGTTGTTAGAAAATCGAGTTATGATATATCCACTCTTGCTACTCCGATCAAAGATGAGTCTTATCAATGCTCCAGCACGGTGAAACCGATAATTTCTTTTACGGATTCGGATTCTAAAAGTGGAAAAGTTCTCTATTTTAGTAGGTCAGCGATTCCTTATGGTGGTCCTTATTATAATCATGTTGGAATTTATTGTTTTCGCGCTGAATCGTTGACAAGGTTCGTTAATCTTCCGCAGAGTACTCTTGAGAAGTCAGAAAAGCTTGAACAGCTGCGTGCATTAGAAAATGGGATGAGTATAGGAATTACCGTTATAGATAAAGATTCTCCGATTAGTATCGATACTTATGAAGATTTGGAGAAAGCCAGGGCTTATGCGCAAAAAAAAGAAGTGTAACCCATCGTTGTGGATAAATTGTTCGTCATAGATATGCACAGTTTTTATTTTTTCAGGTTTTTATGAAATTGATTTCAGTTCGGCATCAAATTCAAATACCCCGATGTCTGACGATTGCATTTTTCTAAGTCGGTTCAGTAGATTTAATGCATCTAATTCAGATTTCAGATGATATTCGAAGAAATTCATTACAAATTGTTGCATTATGAAATCTTTATCTGCAAGGGCAGATTCGTAGACAACGGATATCATCCCAGATAACTCTTGTTCTTGACGATATATCTCCTCAAAAATATGAAGAGGAGCTCTCCAATCCTGGCGAGAAGCTGGAATAGGCGCCAACTTAAACTTAATACCCCTGTTCTCCAAGTGATGGAAAACCTCCATAGCTTTTAAACGATTGTTCTCGGATTTTTCCAAACACCAATCGGCACAATTAATTAGCCCCATGTTTCTAAGTGTACAAGACATAGCCAGAAAGTTATACGACATCGTAAACTCCCTTAACATGTACCTACTGGCGGCTTCAAAAGATCTCTTTCCCAACGTTATTGACATATCACACTCCGTATACAGTTATACAGATTATGCCAACAAATAGTTAAGATATCGTTTATTTTGATCTGAAAGTTATGCGACCTTTTGTGAAATCATAGGTCGTCATTTCGACGTTCACTTTATCTCCCACCAAAACGCGAATTCTATTTTTTTTCATTCTCCCGGAAGTATGCGCCAGTATAACATGCCCATTTTCTAACTTAACTCTGAACATAACATTAGGTAATACCTCGATGACTTCTCCAGTAAACTCAATCAAATCTTCTTTAGCCATGAAATCTCCACAAATTCAACGGAATGTTACAACAGACAGCCAATTTTTACAAGTTTCGATATGATCTGTTCAGAATTTATATGTTCGAATATTGAACAAAACTAAAAATTCGGTCCTATCTATATGATTTATAAAAGTTTTTCGGAATTTTGGTATTTTTTATTGATATCATTTTTTAAAAGATGTATAAGTAACCATGGCAGAGGAGAGTGTGGTGCTTTCCCATTTATTAATGGTAAGAATATGACATTATACGAAAACATTTTTATAGGTCGTCAGGATCTTTCTCAGCAGCAGATCGAAGCGTTGGGAGTAGGGCTTGGTTTGTATATTTCTCAGAACGGAGGAACTGTTGTTCGCAGTGAGTACTGCGGATTGAGAAAGCTAGCTTATCCTATTAAGAAAAATCATAAAGGACATTATTATATTATCCAAATGAAAGCGACGGGAGCTATCGTTTCGGAATTGAGTCGTAACATGAAGATTAATGAAGACATTATTCGTCACTTAATTGTAAAAGTTGATGCTTTTGAGGATAAGGAAAATTTAATTTCTCAGGCCAAAACTTATGGAGATGATGCTGGGACGAAAGATGTCGGATATCGAGCAGCGAATAGCAAAATCGATGTGATAAAAGAAGAGAACAGCGAAGAAAAAGCTGAGGCAGGGGAGTAAAGTTATGAAAGAAGAGAAAAAAGATAGAGGCTGGAAGAAAAGCAATCTTAACTACAGGAGAAGAAAGTGTCCTTTTGAAAGCGGTGTGATGAAGATTGATTACAAAGATCCGCGTACGTTACAAAAATTCATCTCCGAAAGAGGGAAGATTATGCCTTGCAGAATTTCGATGGTGTCTTCCAGAAAACAGAGGGCTTTGGCTCTTGCCATTAAGAGAGCGAGATATTTGGCGTTGTTGCCGTATGTTTCCGACTAAGGTGAACTTTTTGATTTAAGACCGTCCTTTTGGGCGGTTTTTTACATTTTATAATCTAAATTAGAGAGAAAAATTGATACCGTAAAAGATTTGAGAGTATTCATATAAATATATCAACGGATTGAAGCAGGAGTTGAAGAGGAGAAGAGTCGAAAGAGAGAGCGAAAAGCAACTTTAAAGAAGCATTGAGC
>CADARG010000002.1 GCA_902790255.1 uncultured Pseudomonadota bacterium
GAGAATCGGTATGATGCGTCTGGAACAACCAGAACATATACATTATTCCAGAATTTTGAGAGAGCTAACGGATATAACTGGAACGATTATATGAATGGCGCGCCGGGATCAATAAGTCTGATAATGCAAACCGTAACTTTGCCAATCAATACGGTGCTGTTTTATGGAGCAGATGGAACAAAACAATACAACTATGAGTGGCAATCAAGTAACGGAACTTGGAATGGCAATGACGCAACAGCCGCCGTGAAACTAGTTACCAAGGAGGCCTGCGAGAAGCTGAAGAAAAACAACAACCTACGCGTGTATTTAATCAAATACCGCAAACAGATCCGCCCTCGATGCAATCTACACAAACATCAAAAACTGGGCCGGCTATACAGAGGCTAGGAATGTGGTGAATTGATGCGGGAAGGGACGTAGTTGGTAGGTTTGGTGTCGGCGTTCCGATTGCCCCTGAGTTTGAAATACTTCTCCACAGCTTGTTTGAATTGATCTGAAAATACGAATTCTAATCGAATCATTTTTGAAACGATTGATCAAGTATCAACTCCATGGATTTGGGCCTATAGCGTCAGCGAATCTTCATTTTTAAAGCAGAAATAGTTTATTGGCTTTCATCCATAAGTTTCCAGCCGGTTTTGACTTCAGTAGGACCGTTCATTCTGCAGTTGAATTTCTCGAAAATAACAAGGCAATCTATCAAATTAGTAGAACGGCAGGAAATCGAAAAATCTTTGATATCGTTGGCTTCCAAGGTATTTACAATTGCTTCGATTTCATTAGGCCATATCATGTCATGAAAATCGATAAGGTCTTTTCCGATCTTTTTACTCTTCTGATAAGCTTCATAAATAGATTCTTACCATTTTACCGATTAACCCCCTGCCAAACTACCGAATTTACGGAGAGTGACTGAGTATCGCTTAGGCAGCTCAAGCAAAAAAACTCCTTTAAGGGAGAGTTAAATAGGATAAAATGTCCCCAAAGGCGATTGGATTTACTGGTCGATGGATTCTTTCACCAAAAAATTTTCGATTGATTTTAGTAATGTACCTTTAAATTGGGAATCCTCTTTTCCCTGATATATCACCGCACATCCGTCGTTATTTTCCCGAAAGTAATTTATATTTTTTACAAAATCATTGTTGAAAGTCGCACTGGCTTTGATTTCATAAAACAATCGTTTATTTCCTTTTGGAATAACGCAATCTATTTCGTGACCTCTGGAATCTCTCATGAAATACATATTAGCTCTTTCTCCGTTATTGAGCTGCCGCTTTCGGATTTCATTAATAACAAAATTTTCAAAAATATTTCCATAAGCGTAGTGCTGCTTTAATTCAACTTCATTATGGATTCCAAGTAAATGACATAGTAATCCAGTATCATAAAAATATATTTTAGGAGCTTTAATCAAGCGTTTATTGATGTTAACGAAATACGGATGAATTAAGTAAACTATGTAACTTGCTTCCAGTATAGATATCCAGGATTTTAGTGTGTTTATGCTCAGCCCGGTATCATTACTGAGAGAAGAAAAATTCAATACTTGTCCGACTCTGCCGGCGCACAAAATTAGCAGTCTTTGAAAGGCTTCTAATGATAATATATTTTTTAAACTTCTAACATCTCGTTCCACATATGTTCTCAAATATCCTGGAAAAAAGTCTTCTGAATCTATGTCATATTTGTATATTCGAGGATATCCTCCTTTAAACAGAACTTCAGACACTGAAAAATCGTGTTCTTGGCGAATTTCTTTGTAAGATAAGGGTAATAATTCTAAAATTCCAACTCGTCCAGCAAGAGATTGAGATATGTGCTCGTTTAATAGAAAATTCTGTGAACCAGAAAGCAAGAACTGCCCAGGCTTTTCTCTTTGATCAGCATAAACCTGAATGTAAGAAAAAATATCAGGCATGTTTTGAGCTTCATCGATAATTAGTCCGTTATCATACTGATCTAAAAACGAGTGAGGATCTGCTTTAACTTTTTCCAACACAGAAATATCTTCAAAATTTACATAAGGAAGATCAGGAAAAGTCATTTTTGAAAGAGTCGTTTTCCCCGACTGTCTTGGACCCGTTAGAAAAACCACGGGAAATTTTTGAAAAAGCTGAACTAATTTCGTGTTTAAAGTACGTAACATGGTATCTCCAATAACAACACTATATTGTAACTCTGTACAAATTTAAAATCAAATTGCAGATCTGTGAACATCAAAATGCCTTATTTGCATTCATTATTTTAGAATAGAATCTCTTCGGATAATTCTTATGATAAGTGAATACATTTGTCATACAATCATTTCCTCCTGCTCCTTCCACGATAGCGGAATCTTGTTCGTGAGAATCTGCTGGGTCGAAATGCTTTTGGGCATCCAGCCTTCCATGATACGTTTTTTGAGCTTTGGGCTGAGGAAATTAAACTGCATGATTGCACGAAAATAACGAGGTGAGATTTTATTGAGTTTGCAGAATTTCGCTTGGTTCAGTCCGGGATTTTCAAGAAGTCGCTTTTGCAAAATGTAAGCCTTGACCAAGATTTTCGAGAGAGGCGTGACGGCGTTTTTATCAAGCCTTCTGACCTTTCTTTAGATTAATTCGGAGAGGCACAAATACCTCCTGCTGCAGTGATTTCATGTGATTTCCTTTCAATTGGCAAGCTGAGTTAATAATGGATCAAATCCATCGAGATTCAGATTAATCTTCAGTCCGTCTTCCTTGACGATGACATTATTTACAAGCATGTCTACGATTTTTTTCTGCTCGGCTTGATAGAGATAATGCCAGACTGAATTCAGATTTTTCAGAGCCGCAAGGAGCTGTGTCTTGTTGATCTTTTTATCTTCTTCAGCCAGGCGGTTTAAATGCATGACGACTTCGGGGGATTTCAGGATTCGTACAATTTCAGAGATTACTTGTTGTTCGATAGGTTCGGCAGGAAAACTTGATCGAGGTGCTGAGCAAGATTTGAATTTGAGGTGATTATAGCAGGTGTAGTATCGGTAGCGCAGGTTTTTCTTGTACGAGAATGTTTGCTTCATCAAGCATCCGCAATCGCAGCATTTGATCAAACCCGATAAAAATGAGGGACTTTTTGATCTTTTCTGTCGTCGATTCGGTATCGATTTTGCTTTGAAAATTTCCTGCGCTTTGTCCCAAGTTTTTTCTTCGATTATGGCTTCATGCTCGCCAGGGTACACGTTGCCTTTGTGAGTAACGCAGCCTTTGTAGTACGGGTTTTTGAGGATTCGTTGAACGTGTTGCGGAGAGAAAAGACTGCCTTTTTTTGTTTTGATGCCGGCTTTATTGAGCGCGTGAGCGATTTCGAAGTATGATTCAGTCTTGATAAATTTCTCGAAAATCAATTTTATCAGCTTTGCATTTTCTTCATTTATAACGAGTTTTCTGTCTTTAACATCGTAGCCCATCGGAGGATGACCTCCCATCCAAAGGCCTTTTTTCAGAGAGGAAGCGAATTTATCTCGAATGCGTTCACCTGTCATTTCCCTCTCGAATTGAGCAAAACTCAACAGAATGTTCAGCATCAGTTTCCCCGATGATGTCGAAGTGTTGAACGATTGAGTGACTGAAACGAAGCTGACATTGTGCTTTTCAAACAGCTCAACAATCTTCGAAAAATCAAACAACGAACGGGACAAACGATCGATCTTGTAAACCACGACCATATCGACCAAGCCGGCTTCGATGTCAGCAAATAGTTCTTTCAAAGCCGGACGATTTAGATTACCGCCGGAAAAACCTCCGTCATCATAATGTTTTGAAATCAACCTCCAGTTTTCGTGAACCTGGCTTGCGATATAGTTTTCTCCCGCTAATCTTTGAGCATCCAAGCTGTTGAACTCTTGCTCTAGTCCGTCTTCACAGGATTTTCTCGTGTAAACAGCACAACGAATTATTTTCTGCTCCATCATACATTTACTCCGAAAAACTTTAACCCATTCCACTTTGTCCCGGTGATTTTGTTGGTGATCGCGGAGAGAGATTTAAAAACATCGCCCTCATAAGCAAATCCATTCTCAACCACCAACACTTCGTAAGTCTTATCGTGATATTCTTTAACGATTTTCGTTCCGATCTGAGGCTGGAACTTCTTTTTCTTCTTGTTTTTGAGTGAGGTCTTTTTTGCTTGCTCTCTGATTTTTTCTTCAGTAGCAGGATCAACTCCGCCATAAGCAAGCTCCTGAATCTTGTAAGCTATCTTCGAAATCATGTGCTGACGACTCGAAACTTCAGGTTTGTAGTCAAAAAACTTATCCCACATGCTTAGCAACGAGTCCTCATTCATACTCTGTAGCGCAACGATTTGCTTGATTATGCTTAAATCATTTTTAGTATTCGGAATCATAATTACTTCTCCAACGGGTCAATATTGTTGGTGCTATTACCCCTCCAAATCCGAGAGAAGTCAAGCCGGTAATGATGAGTTTTTTCTCCAATTTCAGTCTTTTTCGAATTAGTGTAGCGAATGATGGCTTCATAAATAATTTTTGCCAATCTTTCCGCTTTTTCTACCTTATCGTTTTTGATTTTCTTGAACATCGTACACCTCACAGCAACACATTACCTGAAATTACGTAGACCTTTTTGTTCCCATCGGGAGTCCATTTTTGCTGGCGGTAATCTCCATTGTGATCTTTCAAGAGGAAGCCCTGCTCAATTAGCAATGAGATTACGGATTTTCGGTTGAAGTTCTTGCAAATTTCTTTCTGAAACACAGAGGGAGAAACGAAAAAGGTCGTTCCTGTTTCATTAGCTTGCTTGTATCCCGCCATGTTGTGAATTTTCTGATCAGAGTAGCCATCGAGATCGAAGAACCTACTGTGTCCGTGAAGTTCGAAGAAAGATTTAACCTGATCGATGATTTGGCGGTTTTCGTCGTCACCGACTCCGTCTTTATCCTCAAGCCAGGAATTGAAACAAGCGACAGCAGAATTGTAAGAGGTTTCTGGTTTCCAACATACAACGCCGTATTTAATCGCTAGTTCGCCGGCGAAACCCACGAACATGAATCTTTCGAAAGCTCGCATGTCCTGTCCTTCGGCATTTTTTGGAAGATAAAGGGACTTCAACCGCAAGAACTCTTCCTTATAAAAATCTCTGATTTCAACTCGGTGGTTCAACACATGTTTGATAAACTCAACGGAGGCAATGCCGTAATATTTCGAGGTGTTTTCTCTCAAATAATCGGAAAATTCTGCTCCGTCTTGAAATCCCATAAGATTTTCGAAAATGCCGCAGCTGTCCTTGGATGCTTTCGCAGGAATGTTTAACAACCTTACTTTCTGCCCTGCTTTGGAGGTCTTGCTGTCTTCAGCCATATGTGAACTCAAATCGACTTCTCCGCTGGAAAGAAAGATCAAAGTCCAGGAATAGGTTTCTCTCGCGTTACAGTTCTTATCAAGCCTTTTCTTGCCCTGTCCATTGGCGAGCATGTAGGCGACGTCACCTGCTTTTGACGGAGATATCTCGGAAATCTCATCCAATATCAACAAAGAGTCGTTCCGTCTAAAAGCAATATTTTCCATAGCATTATCGGTAGCCTTCCAGCTCACAACAAATTTGGAGTTACCGAACACCGAAGCAGCAACCTTCAAACAGGTTGTTTTCCCTGAAGAGCTGTTTCCGACAATGTGAAATCCGAAATTTTGGACGTTGCAGATTCTAAGTAAAACACTGGCGAAAGCAGTACAGATTGCGAAAATCAGTCGAGAATTACCGACGCACCATCTTGCAACCAACTCATTCCATTGTTCGAGAGTACCTGATGTTCCATAGGATTCATCATTCACAGCGGTGTCCAGAATTATTTCGTCTTCAGATTCCCCGACCACTTGATCTGGTCTTATGTAAACGTCGTTGAGGAAGCCGGTGCGAGATGCCAAAACTAATTCTCGATTAGGTACGGAGCTGGAGATATATTCGAACAATTTTCTTTTAGAAAGAGATGTTCCGGCATAAACAAAGCCCTTACTGATCAATTGAACCCGAATCTGATCGCCGTCTTTCGTAAACATCTTTGGCTTGATCAGAATTCGTTGCAGGTTATTTTTGTAGTCTTTAAACTCAACAAGCCGTGAAACTTCGTCATTGTTTTTGGTGAAAGCGATTACCTTGATGTAATTCGAGATTTTAGTCTTAGATTGCTTCTTATCGAGGCAAAACAGCCCTTCATCAGATAAAATAAAGCCATTAGGAATATTTTCGTTGATTTCGCGTTTCAAAACAGGATTAATTCGCTCTTTTACGGCTTCCTTTCCCTCTAGAATAAGTAAATCATTGAAGTCAGTAGGATGAGTTGATGTGTCTTTAAATTCGGGGAAAACAACCTCTGCACCGACACTCTGAGCAGCCTCTCTCGCTTTCTCAAGGCCTGGATTCGTTCTATTTTCGTGATAACAGTCATTGTCGGCGCAAATTATGATCCTCATATTGGGATACTTTTCTTTGATTGCTTGAGCGACAGGTTTAAGATTTCCTGAATCGAATGCAACAATAACATTGATATTACAGCATTCATATAATGACGCACCAGTAGCGAATCCTTCACAAATTAGCGCAATTTCAGTATCTTTAAGTGAATCAAAAGCATAAAAACAGCCTTTTTTCTTTCCGCCACTTAAGAAACGCTTATTTCCATCATTATCAATGAACTGAAGAGACCAAATTTTGTGATTTACGTCAAAAAGAGGGATGATCAGATGCCCTTTATGCTCTTTTTGGTCGAGAAAATGGACTTTTTTGCGTTCCAGGTAGCCATTTTTTGCAACATGTCGTGCATGCGTCCATAAAAAATATGCTTTGGTCGATGACGCCTCAAAGATTTTTGTCGACTTACTCTCCACTTTTCGCAACGTCTCGTCCAGTTTTTCTTGCACTTTTTCAAGTTGATGACCTTTAAATTTTTGTTCGAATACATGTTCGCTGATACCGGCAACAAAGTCGCCAAAAACGTATCCACCCTCAAATTTCTTAAGCCAATAGCGATTGTTTCGTCCCCACCGAACAATTTTAAACGATTCAGTATCTTTAGAAGGCATCGGAATATTGGCATGATTAAGGGCTTCGATTAGTTTAAACATAAAAATTCTCCTTAAATTTGTTGATAAACCATTGTGCAAGAGGATGTTTCTGATAATCTGCTCTCAAAAACAGGGAAAAATTGATCAGAGACGCAGGAATCGAAATTAAACCATAGGGAAAGAAGATTCTTCTAAAATCGCGAAAAAGTGCTTCTAGCGGCGTTAAAACGCGATTTAGCAAGATGATTTTCTTAAGATTTGGAAGAAATTTATCGAAAATGGAGATTGATCTCTCTTTCTTTGAAAATGCTCTCAAAGTATTTGCTCTGTTTGAAAAGCCTGGATTATGAAGCTTAATCAGCTGTTGAACAGTTTCTTTTTTGATAGCAATTTTCGAAAACCAATCCGAATAAATGAAAAAATGGATAAAAATCGAGGTTGCTATAAGTACTGTTCCTTGAGGATTTATGTCATTAATTATCCGAAAAAACTGATGATCCGTATCAAATAAATTAATATATATATTAATAATTATAAAATAATGAGAGATAACATAATATATAATAATAAATATAATAAAGTTAGAATAGATATATGGATATAAGTATATATATAAGTAAGTATAAAGTACTGAAATAAGAATAAAATAAAAAATAAAAATTATAACTAAATACATACCCAAAATAACCTATTTAAAATCAACAAAAACATAAAATCCTCAAATTACAGTACTTATCAAATCAGGCATCCTCCCAGCAGTAATCTCTGAACCCGCACATTTTGCAGAGGAAAAACGAGGAATCCCCTGAAACACAAGGCAGGAGCTCGTTATTTTCCGTGGCTTTAATGATCTGAACAGCGCGATCGGAATACTTCTGAGCTATGCCTGGATCAAAAGGAATTACCTCAAAATAGAGATCGCTGCTGTCCTTGTTCAGAGCAACGAAGAGGCATCGATCGAGCTCCATATAAGCCATATAAAGCTGGACCTGCGAATAATAGACCGGCTTTGAAACAAGAACTCCTCGTTTTTGAGTATCATTCCAGCTTTTATGATTCATGGTTTTGATTTCCAGCAAGGATGGGCCTTCTGGTTTATCAGGGAATTCTTCGGGAAATGAAAGAATTATTCCATCAACATGCCCTGCAAACTTACCGTCAGCAACTGAGAATCCGAATTGTTCCCCGTTTTCGTTTCTAGTTTTCAGATCAAATCCAGAGATCCTGAGCCATTTGATGATTAAATCCTCTAAGCAATGACCAATATCAAAAGTTCGAACCTGCTTGGCAGTGACCTTCTGATCCTTCTGCATATACTGCAGTTGCACCTTTCGAATACACTCGTCGCCAATCGATGACGCTCCCAAGTAAGAACGTTTTTCCTGAGTGTTGTACCGTTCAAGGATTTTGGAATCCACAATGTCGTTTAGCTGTTGCATTGCTCGTCCCTCTTTTGCAGAAATTTCACAAATTCGAGAACATCTTGCATTGAAAGTTCGCCGATGCACTTTTGGTGTTCATGCTTAACGATGAGGAAGTTGAAGAGAGCAACGGCCTGTTGCTCCGCAGATGAGTTTTTAAACATTTTTCGTCTCCTTTTTCTGTGATTTTTGTTTGGATTTGGTCGATTTTTTCGTGGCTTTCTTCTTTTGTTCGGTTTTAATTTCCGGCTTTGAAAGGAAATAATTCACGAAGTAGGATTGTCCTTTCCCAGTGACCTTGACTGTTCGTCTCAGCGTTACTTTTCCGTCAGGTTCGGTAAAAACAGTTTCCTTGATTTTAAAAAGACCTAATTCCATGGCTTTCTGAGTTGGTGAATTGTAATCTGAACCTTCCTGCCGAATGAGAAAGCCATCTTTTCGTAACTTGGTGAAAAGGCGATTCTGTCCAACATTTACGCCGTTACCTTTCAAGATTTTCGCAAGTTCCCGAATTAAGATTCCGTCCTTAGACGCTTCAACTGCAGTGGCGAAAGCAACTTTCGACTTGTCTTTTTTGATCTTGGCTTTGAGCATGGTCTTTTCGCGACGCTCCTGCTGTAAGGTTCGAATTAATTTCACCCAGGTATCAGGAGATTGCATCAACTCTTCCAGCTTACCCGACGAAATATAAGCCCCGTGCCTTCTGATAGCAGGAAGAACTTCGTGAGTAACCCAATTCATAAACTTTTTTGCTTCGGGTTTATCAGAGCGCAAGATTACTTTGTATAGACCGGGTTCATTAATAACCCTAAAGTGTCTACGTTGTAGTACTCCGCTTGAGCTGGGGTCCACCAGACAGACCTCAGCTTTTTCATTTTCATCCAAACGAGTAGATACATTTTTTGAATTTTTGATAGCTAAAACTTTACATACATCCTTCAACACCCAATAAATTTCACCATCTTTAACGGTCGTTCTGACCTTGTGATTTTCATAATCAAAAACTTGTAATTTACACATAAAACACTCCAAAATTTAAAACGGTTTCAAAAGTGAGGTAAAACCCCAGGGATTGCGTCTTGATTCCGGACGCATTAATGAAATTTTCTCTGTTGTTTTACCTGTAGTTTCAGTTTTTATTACGGAGGAATAAATTCGCTCATCATCGCATCACCCATTGATAATTTTGTAAAAAGCCTTTTTTCTTACAGCCATCGGATCAATTCGCGCATAATCGCAGATTCTGAAATAATCAGGATCGTTGTAGAAAATCCACACGAAAGCGTGTCTTTGATTCTCGTAAGATCTTCCGAATAAATCATGTATTGCCTGTAAAATGACAGCATTCCAGAGCCTTCTTTCCGGATAAATCATCACAAACTCCACGGAATATCCTGTCCATTAATGAATGCTGAGTAGGAAACATGCTCAGGGGTGATGATCGCAAGCACACGATTCTTGTCGGGATAAACGCCGTTTTTATCGTGTTCGATGCCGATTTTTATCACCACGTCCAGATTGTTTAGATCCGCAAAAGATTCAATCGTTCTGGCTTTTTGAGAAATTTCACTCATGTCCTTCGGATTAATCCCCTTTGCTGATTCGAGAATCGCACGAATGCGCGGTCGTCCCATAATAACCCAGCTGTCGTTGCCGGAGAGTCCGATCTTATCGAAGATTTTTCGCTTAGCATACTTGCCCTCAAGAATTATGAACTCGCAATCCAAGTAAGACGTATCGCCGTTTTTCGAGTGAGTAATGCAGTTGTCGATAGGATCATTACCTCCCTTAATTACAAACCTGGCTTTCGCGAGAGTATTCGCGGGAATCAATTCGTAGTTCGACTGCGCTCCGGCGTCGTTAAAATCAATCATCATTTACCTCCTTTGATTTTCTTCAACAATTTTCCTAAATCAGCGTCTTCGATTTCATCCAAACGCCCTGAACGATCTTTGGCGGGGAATCCTCCGCGATTGAGTGTCTGGCACACAAATTTACGCTCAATTTCTCCCTGCTCGTTTTTATAAGGAATCATTGAAATCACCTCATCCAAAATGCCCGGTAATTCGAGAGTAGTCTTCGCTCCTTCAATCTGAGGAAGCCAAGTCATTCTGTTGTAAGAATCAGTTGAGCTGTCGAGCAATCCTACAAAAATCACATCTTTGTCTGTGATATGCTGCAGAATGTTCAGCCAAACGCTCATTTCAGTTGCAAGAAGCCCGTAAATAGCCCAATTATCCGACCTTTCCAGTTTTTTCGAACGCTCGTCATTGGCTTTATCTGCTTCAGTTTTTTTGAGTTGAGGATCGATCTGGTTTTTACACCAGTGAAGACATAGCTTCGAAGCAAAAGTGATTGAATCTATAAAAATGCACTGATATTTCGAAAAGTCCAAATAATTATATTTAGCAGGATTGAAACAAAAATTACTGAAACCGTAACAGGCAGGAGATCCGGCAGAAACCTTTCCGAGCAAACAAGCAAGCTCACGTGCATCTTCCCAAGTACGAACAGAGATCGAATCTCCATCCCAGCAACCTTGTACTGCCAGCAGTCCGGCTTCAAAATCAAGACAGAGAGTTGGTTCATCAAGGGTTTTTAGAAGACTCGTTTTTCCGATTCCATACTTCCCGAAAATAGCGAGTTTTACACCCGTATGCTGTTTCAATCTTTCATCTGCAGAAATTATTTTCATTGTTCATCTCCTAAATTATTTGCTTCCGGTAATTTAATTTGAAACTTAGTTTTGCCCGGAGTGACCGTACGAGCCGGTTTAAACAACAACTGATATTCGTAGGAGAAATTTGAGTAAATTCTCTCATCGATGGAATGAGTTGTTTTGATATAGTCTCGGCGGTGCGACTCAGGAATGGTTTTGATAATTTCCTCAATTTTTTGAGAATCCCAAGTAACTTTCTTCGGCACTTCAGCAATAATTTGGAATCCATTTTCGACGAATTTCGTAGTGCCGGTGTCCTTATGTTCAAGCCGAAGATTTTCCTTAACGGTTTCAGAAAACCGCAAATTTAGGGCATCATCGAGCTTTGCTTTGAGTTCCTTAGCATGGCTTAAAAGCTTGGTCACCTGATCAGAAAGATCGGCAAGATCAAATACTTCAAGAGAACTCAGCTCTTTGGTATTCATGGTTTCGATGATTGATATATTTTTCATATTTAAACTCCCATTGAAAAATGAACTGGCATCTTCACAAGAAAGATTACGAGTGTTGAAAAATTTTCGAACGACAGAAATATCCCTATGAACAGTGGATCTGGAAACCTTAATTATGGAAGCAATTTCAGAAACCGAAGAATGCTTCAGTAAAGTAAGGATGCACCTACATCTGTTCGTAAGAAAGGGAAAGATAAATTTCAAATCAAGATCGATAAAGGAATGTTTATCACAAGAACAGAAATTATCTTCAGTCAAAACAGGAGGGCGATGATAGTAAAGTTTAAAAATTGTTCTTGCTGAAGAATGTAATATCTTACGCAAAAAATGTTCCATACTGCCACGATTAGGATCGAAACGATGTAGACTTTTTATGGCGAAAAACATTAATTCTTGCTCAATATCATCAATGTCGATGAGAGGGTATTTACGTTTAAAAAATTTAGCGTAGATACGAACAATGTTAACAATACAAAAATCGATACCTTTGTAATCATTCATGCAAATTACCAAACAAAACCGACACAAGTATGGAACGGAAAAGAAATAAAATCCGTCCCCTCGAAAAAAAAGAAGTCCCCTGAGCGCAAAAAAGAGCATTGAAAAATAAGGATTTTTTAAAAAGATGTCGCCTGAGAAAAAAAGAAGTCGCCTCAAGCCGAAAAATGGTTCTAAAGAAGGTGATCACCGATGAATATTTTTTGGTTTAATTTGTAACCGTACCAATTTTTGGATTCGATAATTTCTACGTCGGAAAAAGATCGAAGTTTGGATCGAATTTTATAAATAGATTTTCTAATATGTGCTTCAAAATCGTCAGATGAAATATTTTTTGAAAGTAAGAATGAATTGATGTCGGAAATGGATAAATAGTCACGTTTATGAAGTTCGATGGAACGTAATCGGTGGTAAAAAAGAGATTCAAATATAGCAAATTGTAAAGTTGATTTTTTATCGATGAACTTGAAAGCATTAAGATAGAAACCGTCAGATTGGATAATGATACAAAGATTATTAGAAGGAATTAGATCAGAATAAAATTTACGAAAAAATGAAAGAACTAACTGACTTATAAACGAAGATTTTTAATCACGAGAACTCCTTATACGTAAAAGATGATTAAAATTATACAAAAACATTAATAAAAAGTTAACGAATATTAAAAATAAAAATCAACGAAAACGTGCGACAGTTTTTCTAAAAATCACGAATATATATATAGAGGGAACAATGAACATACTTGCGCTCGATCTGGGTACGCACTTTGGCTATGCAATTTTATCTGATGAAAAGATCATAAGCGGCACGAAGAAGCTGAAGAATAAGACTTTCGGTCAGAGATTCTTGGAGTTTCTGCAATGGCTGTATCAGATTTTAGATTGCTGTGAGATCGAGAAAGTATATTTCGAAAGAGTCCGACGCCATCTCGGAACTGAAGTCGGACACGTATACGGCGCCTTCATGTACATACTTGCGGCAGTATGTGAGGCTCATCAAATACCATATGAAGGTTGTGAAGTGGGAGAAATCAAGAAGTACATCACGGGACACGGGAGAGCTACGAAGAGTGACGTAGTCAAGGCGGTGTCAAACCTCGGCTTCAGTCCCACAGACGATAACGAAGCAGATGGTATTAGTATTTTGCTTCTGGCAATCGCCAAGGAGGAGGGTCAACCATTGAATGGGCATCATAGTCGAAAAATTTTCAGTCAAACAAACTTGGGTCCTTCCTCAAATTTGAGGGGGCGGAGGGCAGCCCCCCGCGATTTAGCTAGCGACAGAGGTTTTTTAGGGGTTGACCTAGCTCATTACCACGCAAAAATCCTTGAAGATTCAATAAACGAAGGTCTTCGATCATGAGTAATGTCCCTGAAAATCTCTCAAACATCAATAGTAGTCTAAAGTTCAAAACTTTCAAGACAGCCGACCTCGTTGAATACGCAAGAAACCCTCGAAAAAACGACGCAGAGGTAGACAAAATGGTTGGCTGCATCAAGGAATTTGGCTTTAGAATTCCAATTGTCGCTAAAAGCGATGGAACAGTTGTCGACGGCCATCTCAGACTCAAAGCCGCTAGAAAATTAGGTTTAACTGAAGTTCCTGTCGTGATAGCCGATGACTTATCCGAGGCACAGATCAAAGCATTTCGTTTGATTGCAAATCAATCTGCAAATTGGGCGGAATGGAATGAAGAATTGCTGAAGCTTGAACTCGAAGAACTCAAAGAAATGAATTTTGATTTGGAACTGACAGGCTTCGATCTGGATGAAATCAGCGAAATTTTAAAAAACGATGTTGAAGAAAAGGCGTCTGAATCAAATGAAGAAGAACCTCAGAAGGAAGTGAAAATTGTGAGCAAGTTGGGCGATCTTTGGATACTCGGAAACCACAGACTTCTTTGTGGCAACTCAACAAGCGAAAGCGATGTTCGAAAGCTGATGAACGATCAATTAGCAGATGTTGTGTTCACCGATCCACCGTACAATGTGAAGGTTTCAAACATTTCCGGGATTAACAAAGAACACAAACATGCGGAATTTCTCATGGCTTCGGGAGAGATGTCGGAGGAAGAGTTTATCGAATTTCTCTCAAAGATTTTTCACAACTTAGCTTCCTTCTCCAAAAACGGTTCTCTTCATTACGTTTGCATGGATTGGAAGCATGTCTACGAAATTATTACGGCGGGAAAGAAGAATTACGACACCTTAAAACAGCTCTGCATTTGGAACAAAGGAGTTGGCGGCATGGGAAACTTCTACCGCAGCCAGCATGAATTGATCTTTGTATTTAAAAACGGAAAGGACGAAAAACCGTTTCACGGCAATCGAAGTAACGTTTGGAATTATCCGGGAATGAACAGCTTTGCGACGGAAAACAGAGACGAATTGCTGGCGTCGCACCCGACGGTTAAATCATTGCCTTTGGTGAAGGACGCAATATTAGATGCTTCGAACGAAGGTGACTTGGTTTTGGATTTGTTCGGAGGTTCGGGAACTACATTGATTGCTGCCGAAGAAACGAATCGCAAATGCTGCATGATGGAGCTGGAGCCAAAGTATTGCGATGTGATCATAAAACGCTGGCAGCAGCTAACAGACCAGATAGCTGTTCGTGAAAATGGAAAAACTTTCGAGGAAATCAGTGCCGAAAGGTTGGCAGCATGACCGAATCGAATATTCTAAAGTACCAAACATTTGCCGTTGATAAATTAATCGAGTACATTCGCAATCCTCGAAATAATGATGCAGTAGTCGACAAGATGGTCGATTGCATAAAAGAATTCGGTTTCAGAATTCCGATTGTTGCAAAAAGTGACGGCAGTGTTGTTGATGGTCACCTGAGGTTAAAGGCTGCAAGGAAACTCGGATTAAAAGAAGTTCCGGTTGTGTTAGCGGATGATCTTACTGAGGCTCAAATCAAAGCATTTCGATTAGTTGCGAATCAATCGGCAAATTGGGCTGAATGGGATAAAGACCTCTTGCGATTGGAATTGCTGGATCTGAAAGGAATGGATTTCGATCTCAACTTAACAGGATTCGATTTAAGTGAAGTGGATCGATTGATTCAGGAAAACAAAACCATTCAAGAGGATGAATTTGATGAAGAGATCGAGGAAAACAAAGTAGTTACAAAGCCCGGAGATATTTGGATTTTGGGAAATCATCGTTTGATTTGCGGTGATGCGAAAGACGAAAAAGTGCTCAATCGTCTAATGGCAGATCAAGTTGCCGATATGGTCTTTACTCATCTCAAGGAAGAAACAGTAACAGAGCAACTTCCTCAAACTTTCAGAAACCTCAAAAATGCAACTAAAGACGGAGGTTTGTTTTTTCTCGGAACAAATTGGCAACGCATGTACGAAATTCTGTCCGCAGGCAGATCAGTCTTTGACGAATACAAACAGCTTTGCGTTTGGAATAAGGGAATCGAACAGCAAGCCGAACTTTACACAAATCAATTAGAACTATTCTTTGTTTTCAAAAAGGGGGAAGCAAAACATACCAATAATTTTGGCTTGGGAGAAACGGGACGATATCGGACGAATGTCTGGAGTTATCGAGCAGACGAAGTTCCGGTACAGTTGGCGGCCGATGCTATTTTAGATTGCTCTCACACAAATGAAATAATCCTCGATCCTTTCGGAGGAAGAGGTACAACGTTGATCGCGTCTGAGGAAACAGGCCGCAGGTGCTATATGATGGAGATCGATCCAAAATATGTGGACACAATAATTCATAGATGGATGAGTTTAACTGATCAACAAGTCATTCATGCAGAAACAGGCAAGATCTTCGAAGAAATTGCATCCGAAAGGAATGATAAATAATGGCACTAATTTCGCAATCAGAATGGGCAAGACGTCAGGGATTTTCGAAGCAATACGCAGCCAAGCTGATTAAGCAAGGGAAAATCACTCTGATTGATGGAATGATTGACGAATATACCGCGAATGCTGAGCTTGAAAACTACCGAAACATTCATCTGCCGAAACAACGGAAAAGTCAGGGAACTTACTTTGTACGAGACGATATGCATCAACTTTTGATGAAAACCAAGCTCAAAAACGAAATTGAAAAAGGAAAACTGCTCGAAGCCAGAGTAAAGGCGGAAACAGGCGAATTAGTTCCTATTGATGAAGTAAAAAAGGCGTTGTTTTCAAAAGCAAGGATTGTTAGGGATGGAATTTTCTCAATTGCGGACAGGATTTCCTCACTTCTTGCAAGCATAGATGACGCGGCAGAAATTCATGAGATTTTAATGAAAGAGTTTCGTACGGTTTTGGAGGAATTATCGAGAGATGACTTGCGATGATTATCTGAAATCTTTTGAAAGAGGAATCAAGCCGGATTCGGTGATCAGCGTGTCGGACTGGGCAGACGCTAACCGAGTGTTATCAAGAACGGCGTCCTCAGAGCCGGGAAGGTTTAGAACTTCAAGGACTCCTTATCTGAAAGAAATCATGGATGCGCTTTCTCCTTCATCACCGTACGAAAAAGTGGTGTTTATGAAGGGCGCGCAGATCGGAGGAACCGAAGCAGGAAACAACTGGATCGGGTATATGATCGATCAGGCTCCGGGACCGATGTTAGTTGTTCAACCAACCGTGGAAATGGGAAAACGCTGGAGTAAGGGGCGATTAGCTCCGTTGATTGAAGATACTCCATGCCTGAGGGATAAGGTGAAAGATCCACGAACCAGAGACTCCGGGAACACAGTTCAGAGTAAAGAATTTCCAGGTGGCCAGGTCGTAATCACAGGAGCAAATTCGGCAGTTGGTCTTCGATCAATGCCAGTGAAATACCTATTCCTGGATGAAGTCGATGCCTACCCGCCCGATGCCGATTCAGAGGGTGATCCTCTTACACTGGCGATTCAAAGAACGGCAACCTTTACGAGGCGCAAGATATTTATCGTTTCGACTCCGACGATTCAAGGATTATCGAGAATAGAGAAAGAGTTCAACGAGACCGATCAAAGATACTATTTCGTGCCGTGTCCGTTCTGCGGAGGCTTTCAAACACTGAAGTGGGAGAATATTCACTATGATCAAACTGATTCTAAAGTGTCTTATGTTTGTGAATTTTGTAAAGAACATATTGATGAGAGATACAAAACCGAAATGCTCCGAAAGGGACAATGGCGAGCCACTCGGCAACGAGTCGTTGCATCCGGTAATTCGCTCCGCGAGGAAGAAAAAAGTCCACAGCAAAAAAACAAAACACAGCTAGCTCCACGTTGTTGTGGATTCCATCTAAATTCGTTGTATTCACCAATTGGCTGGATGAGTTGGGAAACCTGCTATCACAATTACGAATCAGCGAAAAAAGATGATCAGTTGTTGAAGGCGTGGACGAATACGACCTTGGGACTTCCTTGGGAAGAAAAAGGTGACGTGCCGGATTGGGGATTGCTGTTTGATCGAAGAGAGAGCTACAAAACCGGATTGGGGATTGCTGTTTGATCGAAGAGAGAGCTACAAAATCGGCCGAGTTCCGAGAGGCGGATACGTTCTCACTGCGGGCGTTGATGTTCAAAATGATCGAATCGAGTTGGAAATTGTCGCTTGGGGCAAGGATCACGAGAATTGGTCTGTTGATTATCGAGTAATTTACGGAAACCCCACAACTCAAGCTCCGTGGAACAAATTATCGGAAATTTTGAACGAAGAGTTTGAATCCGAAGACGGAGTTTATCGAAAAATCAATATGATGGCCGTGGACTCGGGATTTGCGACACAGCATGTTTACGACTGGGTGAGAAAACAACCGATTCACAACGTTATGGCTGTGAAGGGGGTGGATAATTCGCTGGTTTCGCTGAACGCTCCGACTAAAGTCGACGTAAATAAGCGAGGAAAGAAAATCGCCAACGGAGTGAGACTGTGGAAGGTTGGAGTCTCGATATTAAAAAGTGAATTTTATGGTTGGCTCAAGCCTGAGGCTTGGCGCGAAAGTTTGCTCCGCAAGGAAGAAGATAAGAAAAATCAATCATTGCCCGCAGTGGCTCACTGCCCGCCGGGAGGGCAATCACCGTGTGCAGGGTCACCCTGCTGCTGTCATTTTCCTGAATATAACACAGAGTATTTTAAGCAAATTACAGCAGAACAGTTGGTAACCAAGATAGTTAAGGGATACCCGAAAAGAGAATGGAAGAAGATTCGAGATCGCAACGAAGCCTTGGATTGCCGAATTTACGCAAGAGCAGCCGCAATAGCCTTGGGAATTGATCGTTGGTCAGATCAAAAATGGCAGCAAATTATGGAGCTGAGTAACCCGGAGGAAAAACCGAAGGTTACAAGAAGACTTAAGAAAATTAGGAGCAGTTTTCTGTGATAAGTGACAGCGAAAAATTAGAAATCATAGAGAAAGCAATTCTGGAATTACAGTCGGGAAAGCGCGTGACTTCAGTGACTTACGGCGATGTACACGTGCAGTATGCCGGAGCAGATTTAGAGCAATTGCTTAAATTACGGAGTCAGATCAAAGCTAATCTCAAAACTTCAAGTAAAAGGCAGATCGTTTTTACGACTTCAAAGGCAACATGATGTTGCATCCAGTGTTTGCCCTCCCGGCGGGGAAACAGTTTCAAATATTAAGATAGAGTAATGAAAATTTTCAATTCGATTGCAAATCTGTTCAAGAAAAAAGCCCAAACGCCATACGACGGAGCGGGACAGGGCAAGCGATTGAACAATTGGTATCCTACAGGATCATCAATCAACTCCATTCTGGACTCCAATTTAAGCACATTGAGAATCCGATCACACGATATTATCAGAAAGAATCCATATGCTGCAAATGCTGTTGAAGCGATAGTATCAAATTGTATCGGCACAGGAATTAAGCCTCAATCTAAAGCACGAGACGCGGATTTTCGAAAAAGGATTCAAGAACTATGGCTTCAGTGGACGGACGAAGCGGATGTTGCCGGTATTTGTGACTTTTACGGCTTGCAAGCCCTCGTACTCCGAAGTGTTATCGAATGCGGTGAGTGTTTTGTAAGGATAAAAACCGATCGACAGAATGGTACAGTACCACTCAAATTGCAGGTTCTGGAAGCCGAACATTTAGATGCGAGCAAGGATTATCCTCTGCCGAACGGACACATTATAAAGTCAGGAATTGAATTTGATAAATCCGGGAAAAGAGTTGCGTACTACTTATATAAAGAGCATCCGGGAGACTCTTGCAAATTGAACTCCTGCGGAGGGCGGGAATCTGTACGAATTCCAGCAAATGAGGTTTTACACATATATAAGCCACTTCGTCCCGGACAAATTCGGGGTGAACCTTGGCTAAGTAATGTGTTGTTAAAACTTCACGAACTCGATCAATATGAAGACGCCGAGCTGGTGCGAAAGAAAACAGCAGCAATGTTTGCAGGATTTGTGACCAGACTTGATCCTGACTCTGAGATTTTTAAACAAGAAGAAGGCTCTGATTTGTACGGCTTAGAGCCAGGCACGATGCAGTTTCTTGATCCGGGAGAGGATATTAAGTTTTCTACTCCGGCAGATGTTGGAGGCACCTATGAGATCTTCATCAAACAGCAACTGCGAGCAATTTCCGTTGGCTTGGGAATCACCTATGAGCAACTGACAGGTGATCTTTCAGGGGTAAATTACTCTTCTATCAGAGCAGGATTGCTTGAATTCCGTCGCCGATGCACTGCATTGCAGCACAATTTGATCGTGTATCAGTTTTGTCGGCCGATTTGGAACAAATGGATTGAGCTGGCGGTCCTTTCAAACTCCATAAAAATACCAAACGATAAGAATTTCGCTGCTGTGAAGTGGATTCCTCAAGGATTCGCGTGGGTTGATCCTCTGAAAGAACAGAAGGCTCAAATGGAGGCGGTTCGTTGCGGGTTCAAATCTCGAGCAGAGGTAGTTTCGGAGCTTGGCTACGACGTAGAAGAAATCGATGAAGAAATTAAGAACGATAATCAAAGAGCGCAAAAGATGGGACTGAAATTTGATTCCGTATTAGATGGAGAAAGTGATGATACGAGTGACGAATAGACCTTTGTTGGTGGCTTCGGAATATCTTGAACCTACTTTAAATTTTGATTGGATTCCTAAAGGAACATTTGAAATCCCTGAGTATTCAATCGACAACGGCGTTGCGGTGATTCCAATTTATGGCTTACTGACCAAACGGAGCGAAAGATTTTTTTACACCACGAACTATGACGATATTCACCTATTGTTCTCCAAAGCTTTATACGATGAGAAGGTAGAATCAATCTTACTGGATATTGATAGTCCGGGAGGTGAAGTCGGAGGTTTATTCGATCTGGTGGATTACATCTACGAATCCAGAAGTAAGAAACCGATTTATGCTTATGCCAACGACTCAGCATTTTCTGCAGCCTACGCAATAGCCTCGGCGTGTTCAAGAATTTTCGTAAATCGAACAAGCGGAGTCGGCAGCATCGGAGTAATCGCGACTCACACTGATATTTCAGAGGCGGATAAGAAATTAGGTGTAAAGTACACGACCATTTTTGCAGGTGAGGAGAAAAACGATCTTACACCGCATGAACCTCTGTCTAAGAACGCGAAAGATAAATTACAAAGGGAAGTAAACAGACTTTATGAAATGTTCTTATCAACAGTGGCTCGCAATCGAAATTTGGATATCGAGAAAATCCGAAAAACTCAAGCAGCGACGTATTACGGAGAAAATGCAATCGAAGTTGGGCTGGCAGATGAGATAACGTGCAATCCATGGGAAGAAATTATGAAAAAGGAGAAAAAGATGGAAGGAAAAGATAAAATCGAAAAATACAGAGCTGAGATTCTGGAAATAGCTCAACTTTGTAAGTTGGCTCATGCCGAAGGGAGACTGGCTGAGTTCATTGAGCAAAAGTTTACTGTGGATCAGGTAAAAGAGGCATTGTTGAACTCGATGGACGCGAAAGAAGAAATCTCGAGCCATGTTTATCGGCAAGAAATGAAAAAAGAAAATCCGGTGATAGCAGCCGCAAAACAGCGCGCAAGCAACGAGTCGTTGCACCCGGTGATTCGCTCCGCTAGGGGATAAATAAGAGAAAGGAATTAAAAATGATAGAAGAAAAAGACAGGTTGTGTAGTTTGCTCAAATATGAAGCAGAAAAGAACTATTGCCGAGAGGTAGTAACGATTGCTCAAGGGCAGAATCTTAAGATGGGAACAATTGTCGGGGAAAAAACAGCCGATGGCACGTACAAGCAAGTGAGTTTAGTTGATCCGACCGATGCGGAAGCGACGACTGACGGCACGGAAACTCCAATTGGTGTGTTGTTGCAGGATGTGGATGCAAGCACGGCAGCTCAGCAAGGATTAATTGTTGCAAGAGACGCCATAGTTATCGAGTCCCAGTTGATATTCCCCGAAGGAGCAACGGCGGATCAGAAAAAAGCAATCAAAAAAGGTCTTGAAGCAAGAGGCATTGTCTCTCGAGTAAGCGCATAAGGAGAACAAACGATATGATAAACCCATTCGATACCGACGCATTTAATATGACGTCATTAACGGCTTCCATAAATTTGCTGCCGAACACTTACGGAAAGCTGGAAGCGATGAATTTGTTTCCTCAAAAATCAGTTCGTACAAGAAATATAGCAGTCGAAGAGCAAAACGGTGTGTTGAATTTACTTCCGACTCAAATGCCCGGAGGAACATCAACTTTCGAAGGAAGAACGAAAAGAAAAATGCGTTCGTTCACTATTCCGCATATTCCTCACGATGACGTTATTTTGCCGGAGGAAATCCAGGGAATCCGAGCTTTTGGCACGGAAAACGAACTTGAAGCTATGGCCAACGTGGTCACTGATCATTTGCAATCCATGAGGAATAAACACGCGATAACTCTCGAACATCTGCGTATGGGAGCGTTGAAGGGCAACATTTTGGATGCTGACGGCAGCACTTTGTACAATTTGTTCGATGAGTTTGAGATTACGCCGAAAACCGTAAATTTTGCTCTTGGAACAGCCTCAACCGATGTAAAGAAAAAGTGTTTGGAAGTTCTAAGATACATTGAAGATAATCTTCGAGGCGAGTTTATGACCGGCGTTCATTGTTTAGTTTCTCCTGAGTTTTTCGATGCTTTGACCTCTCATTCCAAAGTGAAGGAAGCTTACGAGAGATGGGAAGAAGGCGCGGCACTCAGGAATGATATGAGATCAGGATTTACTTTCGGAGGAATAACTTTCGAAGAATACCGAGGTCAAGCAACTGATCCTGACGGAAACACTCGAAGGTTCATTGCGTCCGGTGAAGGTCATTGCTTCCCGACGGGTACGGCAGAGAGTTTCGTGACTTACTTTGCCCCTGCCGATTTCAACGAGACAGTGAACACTTTGGGATTGCCGCTTTACGCAAAACAGTGTCCGAGGAAGTTCGATCGAGGGACAGAGCTGCACACGCAATCTAACCCACTGCCACTGTGTTTGAGACCGGGAGTGTTGGTTAAACTAACGGCTGCATGATGTTTAGAGATACTGTAATTACAGCAATTAACGATGTATTCAATCACCTGGGACAGGAAGTGACGATAAGATCTCGAAACGGTGAAACGAAGCAAGTTATTGCTGTAATTAAGCAGCCTGAAAATCCTTACGAACTGGGAGATTCTCAGATTGTGGAGCAAGTGGCCGAAGTGTCGATCAAATCTACAGATGCCACTCCGAGAATCGGCGATTTTATCTTGGTTAATGATCGAAGATACAAGATTTTCGAAGAACCATTGATGGACGGAATCACTCAAATGTGGAAGTTCAATGCGGTTTTAATTGGCGAGTAGATATGGATTCATCGATTCAAAAGCAGACGGTCAACATAATAAAAGCGATTGATGCTTTGCCCGAGCAAGCTTTGATTGCGACCATTTTCGCATTGAATCGAACTGCGGAATGGCTGAAAGGTCATTTGTCGAAAGAGATATCTGCTCAAAAACGGGTAAAACTAAAGCTGATTCGAGATCGTATTTCGGTAAGAAGAGCCAATCGAAGAAATCCTCAGGCGCAATTAGCATGCAGATTCAAAAGCGTGTTTGTGAAGGATTTATCCGGTGTCAGGCAGACTCCAATTGGTGTTTCTGCCGGAGGGAAAATGTATCCTCACGCATTCATTGCGACTCTCAAAAAAGGAGGAAAACCCGGAGTTTATCGAAGGACAACAAAGAAGAGAACTCCTGTAAAATTAGTAACAATTTCAATTTTTGATGAAGCGTTGAAAAACTTTGAGAGTTTAATTGGTAATGAAGCCGCGAAAGTTTTTGAAAAACGATTTCTGTACGAAATTAGAAAAATGGACAGGAGGAAATGATGAACGAAATTACGATATTTAAATATGAATCAAAGAAAGTAAGAACCGTTATAAAGGATGGCGAACCATGGTTTGTGCTCAAAGATGTATGTGTGGTTTTAGGCATAACAAATCCGACAGTTGTATCGAACAGATTAGAGGAAGATGAGGTGACTAAGTATAACTTAGGGGGCTTATCTGGCGACAGCAACATCATAAACGAAAGTGGTTTATACAGTGTCATATTGTTGTCCAGAAAACCAGAGGCGAAACGATTCAAGAAATGGATAACGTCGGAGGTACTTCCTGAGATCAGAAAAACAGGATCATATCTTCGAACACCACGTACGTATATTCAAGCATTAGAAGCATTATTAGAGTCTGAAAAGGAAAAAGAAAGACTCAAACAAGAGAAAAACGAATTACAAATCGAGCTGGACGAAAGCAAGGAATATTTTACAGTAAAAAGAGTCGCGAAAATCAATCGAATCAGTTGGAAGAGCTTAAATTGGAGAAAATTAAAGAACGTCAGCCAAGCAATGGAAAGAGAAATACGAAAGGTCTTTGACGCAAATTTTGAAACGGTCAATGCATATCACATCGATGTATGGAGGCACGAGTATCCGCAGCTGAAATATTCGGAATAAAAATGATCCAACAATTGTTGAGCAACATCAAAGCAGAAATCCTGGAATTACCAGCTATAGAGAGCTGTTTTGTATATCCTACGCCACGTTGTGATTTGGCAGCTCCGGCGGTATGCCTTGAAGTTGCGGGATTTTCTTCAGGCAATGATCCTGCCACGGGCGAGCTGGCTTTGAACATAAATCTTGAAGCAAGAGTAATTATGGACTCGACAATCGAAAACGCCGAAATTTCCTGCCAAACCCTGGCTTGCAATATTGCGAATTTGGTTCATTTTAACACTTTTAATTGCGCAGTTTCTTCGGGAGAGGTAACGGGAATTTCTCGAGATTCGTTCAAACCTGAGTTCGATGCCTTCGTTTGCTGGATGGTCGAGTGGTCTCATCAATTTCATTTGGGGCAGTCCGTTTGGTTGGAATCGGGAGCGACACCTCATCTTCTGCATATAAATAATGAGGTCGTTAATGGATAGCAGTTTTGCATTTTCGGAGGTCGTAAGGAAGCTGGCCAACATAATAAGGCTGGGCAAGATTGCGGAAATTAACGGAGATCAGGTTCGAGTGGAAATTGGTCGAGTAAAAACAGGCTGGCTGCCGATAGTTTCGAACGCCGGAAACACTTCTTTATGGCTTCCGATCTCTGAAGGAGAGCAAGTTGCGGTGTTTGCGCCTTACGGAGAGATGGCACAGGCTTTTGTTTTGAGGTCGATTCATTACAACACCTATAAAGTTCCGGAAAACGTGAATAATTTGAGCTTAACGACCGATAAAAACGTGAAATTCAGCAGCCCGGAAAAGTATGAGGCCTCATTTTCCAAGGGATTGAAGTTTATCAGCGAAAAGTGCGTAATATCATTAGACGACCACGGAATTACGCTAAAAGTTGGAAACTCAACGATTAGTTTGGGTAAAAATTCGATCAATTTGAGCAACGGAGCATCGAGTATAGATATTTCAGAATCGAATATCTCTCTTAATTCCGGAAGTATATCTACGACTCCGCCAGTTTGTCTTTGTACGGGAGTATAGAATGAATCCTAGCGGAGCGAAATTATTGCGATTGGAGGCTCTCCAATGAGGGGAGTAAGTAGTGAAAACGGACAATATTTGAGCGATTTAGAGCATTTAAAGCAATCTTTGGTTAATATATTAACCACTCCGATAGGCTCAAGGGTGATGTGCCGAGATTATGGTTCGCACCTGTTTGAGTTGGTCGATCAACCTGTAAATCGGGAATTGATTCCCAAAATATACGCCGCTGTTGCTGAAGCAATCGACCAGTGGGAACCGAGATTTGAACTGGAAAAGATCACGATTGATTCGATAAAAGAAGGTCACATTATACTGTCGTTGAGCGGAAAATACCTTATTACTCAAGAAAAAATCGTTTTGGAGAATTTAGTGGTATGAACTTATCTGACCTGGAAACTCCTCAAATTATAGAAGAGCTTAGCTTTTCTGAGATTATAAACCAGATGAAAGACCGATTTGTTGAGATCAACAGCGAGTTTACGGCTTATCTCGAAAGTGATCCGATTATCAAATTATTAGAAGTCGCTGCTTATCGAGAGCTATTGCTGCGCCAAAGGATTAACCAGGTTGCAAAGTCTAATTTGCTGGCTTTCGCGACGGGAAGTGATCTTGATAATTTGGCGGTGCTTTACGGAATCGAAAGAAAGGAAAACGAAACCGACGATGAATTGCGTAAACGCACTCAAGCCAAGATCGAAGGATGGTCAACGGCAGGAAGCAAGGCGGCTTATATATTTCATGCGTTAAACTCTGATACGAGAGTCAAAGAAGCTAACGCGGATTCACCTGAGCCAGGCTTAGTGAGAATTTCGATTCTTTCGAAAGAAAACAACGGCGTTGTTTCGGATGATCTGCTGGAATCAGTCAACTCCTATATGCAACGTGATGATATCAGAATGTTGACGGATACTGTTCAGGTCATTCCGTGCAACTTGATAGACGTTGATATAAGAGCAAAAATCACTTTGATGTCTTCCACTCCGTCGGAATTTTTGAGTACGATCAAAATGTCATTCAGAAAAGCTTTTGAGAAAATCGCGAGCATGGGAGTTTCAATTTCGCGGAGCTGGATAATCTCAAATTTGTTTCTTGATGGGGTGAAAGATGTGCAGTTATTGTCTCCGATCTCAGACGTGGAAGTAATGGAAACAGAATGCGCAAGATTGCTTGAGCTGGAGTTAAGTACATGAGTTTGTTACCTGGTAATGCGACCGAACTAGAAAAAGCACTTGAGCAAGCGATTGTTTACAATGTGAATCCGAATATTCTATCAGGATTTAAAACTAAGGCGGCGGGCAATCTCAATCTAACCTTGAGCTGGGAATATTCTTTAGCTCAAATAAATATCGATGACTTTAAACAGCGAATTATCGAGGGGCTTAAATTTTACAGAATGGCGGGTACTCCGTATTCTCTTCGGCAGGCACTTTCTTGGTATGGCTTAACAAACATCAAGATTGAGGAAGAGGAAGTCGGTAGGCACTTTTCTGAGTTTCAAGTTGGATTTGATGAAATACCAGACGGTACCTTGATCGATAAAATCGTAGAAACTGCTAAACTTGCCGCTCCGATACGATCTCGGCTGACTCGAATGTACAATAACGACTACGATATCAGACGGTTTGTGCTGGACGGTTCCAGTTGGGGCGATTTGCTTTCTGATCATTCGGGAATTTACAACGGCGCGCTAAAATTATCCTTCGGAAAGAAGCTTCGATGTGACGCATCGTTCGGGAACTACAACATAAGCAAGTTCAACTTTGCAGCCAAATTTAGCTTTGCGAAAATCGAAGATACATTCAAATTAAGTTTTGGGATCTTGGACGATACGAACTTCGGACAGCTCACTGAACACAATATATACAAAGCGAACAAAGTGGCTCAAAACGCGGAGCCGATAGGAAACGTTCCAGATTACTTAATCAGACTCAACACATTTTCGAGAGCAATGATTGTATTGTCGGATTCTGTTTTGGAGGACGGGCAAAGCTGTTTCTCAGGAAGTTATGAAAACAAAAACGACTCAAAATTCATTCTTGGCTTCAGTTATCTGTCCGAAACGGCGATTAAGCCTGACAACATAATGATAGATGTTCGCAGATTTGAAGATGTGATTTTCGACGGAATTTACAACTACGAAACAGGAACAACGAACGTTACTTATACAGCGGATTCTGTCTATGAATCAGAATTAAATTCTCAAATATCAGAAACCAACTTAATTCAACACAGCATGAATGGGCAATACAGAGGCAACAACACATGGCATGACCACAGGCATTTTGATGTGCCGTGGAATCAACAAAGTAATTACAGCAAGATGGTGGAGTAAAGCATGGCGATAGTAACAATTTCAGGAAGAGCGGGAATGGCTCGGAGTATCAAGCAATGTCCGTTGTTTATAGCTTGGGGACAAGGCGAAAGCGATGAAATTACGACAAAGGTGAATGAAAATCCCGCTCAGACAGCACTGTTTCGGGAAATCGGACGAAGAGTCATCGACAACGTTCAATTCGTAAATGCTGATGATCAGGGAGACTTAGTAACACCCTCGGGACGTTGGACAATATCTCAAACTCCAACGAATAATTTATACATTTCAGCGGAATTTGATTTTTCGGACGGCAACGGATACACGGTGAGAGAGTTTGGGTTGTTTTTGAATACGGTAACAAATGATGACCTGCCGATCGGTCAGAAATACTTTCTTCCAACTGAAATAGAGGATCAAGGAGAGCTGCTGATGCTGGAAAATACAGTTCCGATTATTCGAACGGGAGATACGAGATACAACTGCGCATTTGTACTGTCACTGTAGGAGGAAAAGATGACATTATCGGGATACTATGATCGATTTAATTCAGAAAAGAAGTACATAAAATCTCTGTTTTTAGCGGGAAAAGGACTTCAATCGTCTGAGCTAAACGAAATTCAAGATTACGCAAGCGATGCCATAAAAAGAATCGGAGACGCTCTGTTTGCGGATGGAGATGTGATTGGCGGATGCGAGTGCATTATTGACGACGGTTCGGTCACATTAGAAGCAGGAAAAGTTTATCTCGATGGAGCAATTCGGGATGTACATGAAGGAAGTTTTGTAATACCAACTGATATTTCAGTGAGGATTGGTATTTATTATAAGGAACAAACGCTGACTGAGTTGGAAGATCCCGAGTTGAGAGACCCGGCAGTCGGCACAAGAAATTACCAAGAAGCAGGTGCTGCGAGACTGCAATATATAACCAATTGGGGATATCAGGCAGAAGGTATCACTAGTGATAATGAAGAAGCAGGGAAATTCTATACAATATATAATGTAGAAAAAGGAGTATTGGTTCAAAAAGCCCCTGCGCCTCAGTTGGATTCAGTCAGCACCGCTCTCGCAAGATACGATAACGAGAGCAACGGCTCATATGTTGTTAATGGCATGGAGGTAACCTGTTTAACGGCGGATGATGAAGAGCAAATTTTTTCGGTAAATGAAGGGAAAGCCCATGTAAACGGGCAAGAAGTCGGCTTACCTCATTCTTCGAGATCAGTTTTTCAAAACGAATACGATGTTCAAAGAGTAGAATCAGATCCTTATATTTTTGAACCTGATGCTCTGGGAAAAATGACAATACATTTGAACTATACACCTTTGGATGAAGTTATAACTGTTGATGTTACTGCGGAAAAGAGAGTCAATTTAACACATGGAAGTTATTCCGGCGCACTTGATCCGATTCCTTCGACGGCGGTGTTGGATATCATTCAGATTAAACAAGGCAACACAATATATATAAAGGGAACTGATTACAAACTTACCGCCGGCCAAGTCGATTGGTCATTGTCGGGAGCAGAACCATCTCCGGGAAGTACCTATGAAATTACCTATCGCCATCGAACGCAAGTAACTCCTACCAACGTGACTGATACGAGTATCGATATTACAGGTGCTGTAGATGGATCAATGGTTCTTGTCTCCTATACTTGGAAAATGCCGAGATATGATTTAATAACAATTGATTCTGAGGGGATAATTCGAAGGGTGAAAGGCCTCGCGCATCCGTGGTCTCCGTCAATTCCGAAAGCACCGAGTGGGCAGTTGATCTTAGCAAATATTCATCAGACGTGGGAAAGTGATTCCATGCCAATGATCACCAACAATGCCGTGAGAGTAACGACAATGGCAGATATCGAATGGATAAAAACCATGATTAATAATTTATATTATTTGGTTGCTCAGCAGAATCTGAAAATAGATGCCAACGCCACTGATCCGTCGACCAAAAAGGGAGTTTTTGTTGACCCATTTTATGACGATGACATGAGAGATCAGGGAATCGAACAAACGGGTGCGATTATAAATGAAAGCTTGCAGTTGCCGGTTGCGATAACAGTATTGGACTTTATGAAAGACGAAGATCTGACTCTGCCGTATGAACTTGAGCCGGTGATTTCTCAGGAAACACGAACAGGTTACATGAAGGTCAATCCATACAACGCCTTCGATCCGATACCTGCAGATGTCACTTTGAAGGTGAATATAGACAACTGGACGGAAGTTCAGACTCAGTGGCTCAGTCCTATCACGCAGTATTATTACAATTACAATCGTAGAGGCTGGGAGCATGTGTACGCGGTGTCTTCTACAAATGCTTTGGTTTCCACCAATACAGCCAAAAAACAATATATGCGCAGGGCAACTCAGCGGTTTACGGTTGAGGGATTGAAGCCCGGAGAAAGAGTGTCGAAAATTTTGTTCAACGGGATAGATATCACAAACACTAACACGGGAGCGTAAAAAAAATGGCAGAAGCATCAACAACTCAAAGCGGAAGATTTACTGTACCTGCTAATCAGCCAACGGGAACAGCGACACTGCAAATTATCGGAGATCAGGGAAGTACGGGATCGGCGACCTACACTGCTTCTCATTCGGTAACTACCGAAACGCGTCGAACAGTTACGACAGTGAGCAGATATTATGATCCTTTAGCAGAGACTTTTTCCCTTACCGAGGGTAGATATATCGGCGGAATTGAATTATGGTTCACAGCGAAAGGGAGTTCCAGAGTAACTGTACAGATTCGAGATACA
>CADARG010000003.1 GCA_902790255.1 uncultured Pseudomonadota bacterium
AGTCGGGCATATATTCTATTTCGGGAAAAAATATTCTGAACCGATGAATGCATTTGTGCTCGATAAAAACGGTCAGAAATTATACCCGGAGATGGGATCTTACGGTATAGGTGTTTCTCGATTGGTAGCGGCAATTATTGAGGCTTTCCATGACGAAAGAGGTATCATGTGGCCTGAGCCGGTAGCGCCGTTTGATGTTACCCTGTTAAATCTTCACATGGCAAATGAGAAATGTAATGAGGTATGTGAAAAAATTTACCATGCATTGAATGAATCAAAAGAAGTTTTGTATGACGATCGCGATATGTCAATTGGTGAAAAGTTAGGCGATGCAGATTTGATAGGAATTCCTTGGCAGATAATCGTGGGAGAGAGGAATTTGTCTCAAGGTTTCATAGAACTGAAAAACAGAAAAACCAAGGAAATTACAAAATTATCTGTTGATGAAGTTATTGGGAGATTTCTGAAAAAGTGATCTCAACAGAACTCTTGCTGGCATGGCGTTATATCAAATCAAAAGGAAGAGAGAGGGCAATTTCCGCGATCGCATCCTTCTCTTTAATCGGTATTGCACTCGGAGTTGCAACTTTGATAGTGGTAACTTCCGTGATGAATGGATTCCGCAAGGAATTTACTGAAAGAGTTATCGGGTTTAACGGGCACATTTCGGCTTATCCTACTAGAGAGATTAATTTGGACGAAATAATCAACGAATTGTTGAAAATAAAAGGAGTTGTGAAAGTCGTTCCTGGAATTGAAAAACAGGCTTTAATTTCAAATCGAAGAAATGTAAAGGGATCATTAACCTATGGAATCAGACAAACGGATTTACAGAAAAAATCTCTCATTTCCGAGAATATCATTTCAGGATCGTTGGAATCTTTCGGAGATGACAATGAGATAGTGTTAGGTCATCCGTTGGCTTCTCGCTCAGGGCTGATTTTAGGAGATGAAGTCGTTTTGATTGTTCCAGAGATGGAAGAAACAGGATTTGGATTTATTCCTCGAAAAAAAACGTTTCGATTAATAGCGACATTTAAGTCGGGAATGCATGAATATGACAGTTCCGTTGCTTATATCCCGTTGGACATATCACAGAAACTTTTTAAAATGTCAAATCGCATTGGTGTGATTTCAATTTTTACAGGTAATCCTCTGAACATAAAAGAAATTAAATCGTCGATTCGTGAGAAATTTCAAAATTTGTTTGTAATTACAGATTGGCAGTCCAGCAATAGCTCCTTTATGCGCGCGGTTGAAATTGAACGTAATGTTATGTTTCTAATTCTGACTTTAATAACGCTGGTAGCAAGTTTCAACATTATTTCTTGTATGATTATGCTAGTAAAAGATAAAGAAAAAGACATTGCGATTCTCAGAACGATCGGTCTGTCGAGGTCTGCAGTCACTCGGGTATTTTTTATTGTCGGCGCGTCGATAGGCATTACAGGAACTTTTGTCGGATTCATATTAGGATTGTTCTTTTCTATGAATATCAAAAACATTCAGCAGTGGCTGGAATCTGTATTGCATACCCAAGTATTTTCTCCGGAAGTTTATTTTTTAACTCATCTTCCTTCATTGATTAGACCAACGGATGTTGCACTTACCATTAGCGTGTCTCTCTTTTTGTCTTGTGTTGCGACATTGTATCCTGCACGTAAAGCGAGTAAACTAAATCCAGCGGAAATATTAAGATATGCGTAACGTGGATAATTCTAGTATAGTAACTGAGTTACAAAATATTTTTAAAAGATATTCGTCAGAGGATTCATTCGTACTGAACGACGTGTCTTTGTCTGTAAAAGAATCCGAAGTTGTCGCATTGCTGGGACCATCTGGTTCTGGAAAGTCCACGTTATTGCATATTACGGGATTAATAGACTCCCCTACGGAAGGAAAGATTATTTTCGAGAATAAAACAGTTGAAAAATTGTCAGACGATGAAAAGACTTTTTTGCGATTGCGTAAAATCGGCTTTGTTTTCCAATATCACCATCTATTGCAAGAATTTTCTGCTCTTGAAAACGTAATGTTGCCGATGTTAATCACAAGAAGAAAGAAGAAAGAGGTTCAAGAAAAGGCAGAACATCTTCTTAAGATGTTTGGTTTGCAAGACAAAATCAATATGTTTCCTTCTGAACTTTCTGGAGGACAAAAGCAGAGAGTAGCGATAGCTCGCGCGATGGTCAATGATCCGGTCTTACTTTTAGCTGACGAACCTACGGGAAATCTCGATCCTGAAACAGCGCAATCCGTGTTTGATGATATGTTGCAAATCATGAAAACTAACAATATGTCGGCGATTGTCGCAACTCACAACTATGATATTGCGAAGAAAATGCATAGACAATGTTCCATAGAAGACGGGAAACTGATTGAAAAATGACACCATTCTTACATCTTCGACTTCACTCTGCATATTCTCTCGCCGAAGGAGCAATAAAAATCGAGAAGTTAGTGCATCTTTGTGAAGAAAACAAAATGCCAGCAGTCGCCGTGACAGACACAAACAATCTTTTCGGAGGAATGGAGTTTTGCATAAAATGCGCTGATCATGGAATTCAACCCATCGTGGCGTGCCAGCTGAATATTCAACATCCAACACCAACAAAAAATCCGACCAGTGTTTTGTTATATGCCCAAAACAAAAACGGATACCAAAATTTGATTCAATTGATATCCAATGCGTATTTGCATCCTTCTTCGGATTTACATCCCGAGATTCCCCTGAATTTATTTGAAAAATATTCTCAAGACATAATCTTGGCGACGGGAGGAGCGGAAGGATCGCTTGGCACTTTTATTTTGGAAAACAATATCGATGAAGCAAAAGAATATCTTCAATATCTGAATAAATATTTTGAAAACCGGATGTATGTCGAGATATCGCGCCATAATAAGGAGGTTGAATCTTTTATTGAAGAGAAAATGATTTCTCTGGCCTACGATTTTAATCTGCCCCTGTTAGCGACAAATAATGTTTGTTTTGCAACCCCCGAAGACTTTGAAGCTCACGATGTCTTGATTTGTATTTCTCAGATTAAAACTATATACGATTCCGAAAGACAGACATCTTTCCCAGACTATTACTTTAAAACTCAGGAAGAAATGAACGAACTGTTTCACGATTTTCCTGAGGCTTTGGAAAATTCCATACATATCGCGGAAAGATGTTCGTTTATGCTGACAAAGAAAAAGCCATTACTTCCTGTTTTTAAAACGGAGAGTGGGAAATCTCAGGATGATGAGCTTGAAGATATGGCTCGCTGTGGCCTAGAAGAAAAGTTATCTACTTTTGTAAATGACGAAGACTACGAGCAAAAAAGAAAAATATATTTTGATCGACTGAAATATGAATTAGAAGTTATCAAAACTATGGGATTTAGTGGGTATTTTCTCATAGTTGCTGATTATGTTCGTTGGGCAAAATCGCAAAGTATTCCAGTTGGTCCAGGACGTGGTTCGGGGGCAGGTTCTATCGTAGCCTGGTCAATTCACATCACTGACGTAGACCCGATAAGATTTAAACTGTTTTTCGAAAGATTTTTGAATCCAGATCGTGTTTCAATGCCGGATTTCGATATCGATTTTTGTCAAGCGCGTCGAGAAGAAGTTATTGAATACGTACAACGCAAATATGGATATCAATCGGTTGCTCAGATTACAACTTTCGGAAAATTGCAAGCCAAAGCTGTAATAAAGGATGTCGGAAGAGTTTTGGCAATGCCTTATGGATTTGTAGATAAAATTTCTAAATTAATTCCGTTTAGCCCAACCAATCCTTTAACTTTGCAAGAGGGTATCGACAGAGAACCCGTTCTTCAAGAACTTATAAAAACGGATCCGCAAGTGCAAAAACTTACGGAAATCGCATTGCGCTTGGAAGGACTTTACAGAAACCCAGGTGTTCACGCAGCGGGTGTTGTTATATCAGATAAAAATTTACAAGATATAGTTCCCCTCTACAAAGATGCAAAATCAGACATGCCGTCAACTCAGTTTTCAACGAAATACGTGGAATCCGCAAGTCTGATAAAATTCGACTTTTTGGGATTAAAAACTCTGACGGTTATTCAGAAAACTATTGATCTCGTGAACAAAAGAGGAATCGAATTAACAAGTCATTCCATTCCTATCGATGATAAAAAAACTTTTGATTTAATCAAAGCAGTAAATTGTGTCGGGGTGTTTCAAATCGAAAGTGTGGGAATGAAGGATGTTGTTAAAAAACTGCAACCTGACAGAATAGAAGATATTATCGCATTGGTTGCACTTTACCGTCCTGGACCGATGGATGATATTCCGAAATATATTGCCTGCAAACACGGTTTGGAAAAGATTTCTTATTTACATGAAAAACTCGTTCCGATTTTAGAAGAAACTTACGGAGTAATGGTTTATCAGGAACAAGTTATGCAAATTGCTCAATCTATGGGTGGATATTCTTTGGGACAAGCGGATATCTTGCGACGCGCAATGGGAAAGAAAAATAAAGAAGAAATGCAGGCGCAAAAAAAGCGGTTCATTGACGGTGCCATCGAAAAAGGTGTCGACAAATCCATTGCTGAAAGGCTTTTTGAACAAATGAGTAAGTTTGCGAGTTATGGATTTAATAAATCTCATTCAACTCCCTATGGGTTATTAACTTATCAAACGGCCTTTTTAAAAGCAAATTACATGATGGAGTTTTTTGCTGCAATCATGACTCTTGATATGGCCAATGTCGATAAATTGTTCGCTTATTATCAGGATGCAAAGGGTAACGGGATAAAAATCGCACCTCCAGATATCAATTTATCTGAAGGAGATTTTACCATAGATTACGAAAACGAATTATTGCGTTATGGTTTAGCTGCTATAAAAGGCGCTGGAATCGCTGTTGTAAATGAAATCGTGAAAGAAAGAAAAATAAACGGGGATTACACATCAATATTTAATTTAGTGGAAAGAAATTCTCCGAAAAAAATTATTAATAGAAAAATTTTGGAGAATTTCATAAAAGCTGGAGTTTTCGATAGTTTACATCCCAATCGTCGACAATTATTCGATTCATTGGATGACGTTATGTCTGTGAGAACTTCCGATGATCAATTTTCTTTATTCCAGAATAATTATCCGGAATTGAGAAAAGTTTCTGAATGGAACGAATCTGAGAAATTGCAACACGAATTTGCGGTAATAGGATTCTATGTTTCCGCACATCCTTTGCAACATTACGAATCTATTATACAAAAATTTCAATTTCCTTTGTTATCTGAAGTTGCGAAATTTTCTAGAACAAAAGTTGTTGCAGTCATAAATAACATAACCTTAAAAACGACTAAGAATCAGAATAAATTCGCGATAATTCATATATCTGATACCTCCGGAACAGCAGAAGTTACCTTGTTCGGCGAAGTATACAATAGAAGTCGCGAACTTTTGGAAGTTGGAAACATTATTCTCATCCAGTTAAACTGTTTCAAAAATGAGGGACAAACGAGATTCAGTGCGGAGTCCATTCAAAAATTTGATAAAAACTATAATGGACAAGACGAGCCAGCAAAAAAGATTTATCGTCCTACGGGATATTCTAAACCTAAGCTGCTGGATATGGCTCTACGTATTACTATATCCAATCAAAAAGAATGGCTGGGAGTAAAAAGTTTGGTGAACAAATTTAAAAAAAATGGCAACTATTCTGTAGAATTGAAATTTTCTGAGGGTATAATAGAGCTACCTGGGAAATATAATTTGTCGTCTTATGATGTTTTAGATGTCCGAGAGATAGTCGGAATAAATAATGTTGTTGAGATACAAAAAGAATAAATAATAAAAAAACTTTGAAGCAAAGTGCAGGAATAAAAGGAATACAGAAATGATAGAAAGACTTTACAATTGGATGATGAAACAAGCTGAAAGCAGGAATGCGCTTCGGGTTTTGATGTTTGTGTCTTTCATTGAAAGTTCATTTTTCCCATTGCCACCTGATCCTGTATTGGCGGTTGTTGTAGCCAAAAACCAAAATAAAGCGATGTATTATGCCTCCATGTGTGCTTTGGCATCTGTGTTTGGTGGATTTTTGGGATACTTTATTGGGTTTGCTTGTTTTAAAACTTTGGGAGTTTATATATTAGATTGGTTTAACATAACGCCGGAGCAATTCGACGAATTAGTTTTAAAAATGGGCAGAGATACTTGGGCTTTCTGGCTAATCTGCGCAAAAGGATTGACCCCTATTCCATTTAAAGTCGTAACCATCGCGAGCGGATTTGCGAAAGTTAATCTTTGGGTATTTTTAATTGCTTCTATTATCACTCGAACAACAAGATTTGTCATTCTTTCCTGGGTGTGCAAAAGATACGGCGATTATGTATTGAATTTTATTGAAAAACATAAAAAAATTGCTTTGCTTGCCGTAATTTTTATAGTTATCATCGGATTTGCTTTGATTAAACTTTTTGTGAAATGATAATAATGTTTAAAGATTTTGACGCGTTGTTGTATATAAAAAATAGTTTGTATCCAAATTTTAATGACGAAGAAAATACAGATTTTTTGGAAATTATCAGTGGATTAAAAGCTTCTGCTGGAGCGGTAATAGTTTCTGAAAATCAATCAGCTGTTTTTGTTGACGGAAGATATGAATTGGCTGCAAAATTATCCGTAGACACGAGAAAATTTTCAATAGAGTCTTTATCTCTTAATAAAATGGTAGATTGGATTAAGGAAAATATATCTCTTAACTCGAAAATTGCGTTTGATCCACACTTCATTTCCCATTTTCTTCTGAAAAAAATAAAGGCTGAGTTGAAAAGTTTTAATTTTATAGAGATAAATTTAAATAACCTTTTCAAAACGAAAAAAATTCAAAGAAAGTCTGAAATTATTTCATTAAAATCCGATAGACTACAGGATGAATCAAAGTTTGAATCTGTCTACAAAATTATATCGGAAAATGATTTGGCTGGATATTTAATTTGTGATCCATGCTCATCTGCTTGGTTGCTAGATCGACGTGATGTGAAAACAAAAAATGTTCCCGTATCTTTAGGATATTTCTTGGTAACTAAAAACAGAGAAAAAATTTTTTATTTTGACGATAACTACCCAGACTCTTTTGGAAAAAATATTCGTAACCTAATGAATGATCTTTCTTTATTTACAAAAATCGGATTAGATTTTAACGAAACTCCCGCTTTCATAAATTCGTCGAACTTAGTTGATATAAAAAATCCGATACCGGATACCAAATATATAAAAACAAAAGAAGAAATTGAAAATATCAGGAAAATTACAATTGAAGATTCTGAAGCAATCGTGAATTTTATGTTCTGGTTTTATCACAACGAAAATATCTCTGAATTAGATTGCGTAAATCAAATTTTTTTAAATCGAAAAGAATTTCAAAATTTTATTGGAAATAGTTTTGACACAATTGCTGCTGCTGATGAAAATTCCGCAATTGTTCACTATACTCCGACACCAAATACGAACAAAAAAATTGAAAAATTTTTGCTTTTGGATTCAGGAGGACAATATAAATTCGGAACAACAGATATTACGCGAACTTTTGCCAAAAAACAGCCCACTAAAATAGAAAAGTTGTATTACACGTTGGTTCTTAAGGGACACATTGCTGTCGCAAATGCCAAAATTACAAAAGGCTCGACTGCAGCGAAATTGGATAGTGTCGCGCGAAAATTTTTGCAACAACATTCTTTGGGTTACAATCATTCTACAGGACATGGTATAGGATATATGTTAAATGTTCACGAGGGTCCGGTCGCTATTTCTCGAAATAACAAAATCCCGTTGCAACCAAATATTTTGCTTTCAAACGAACCCGGAGTTTATATAGAAAATCACATGGGAGTCCGCTTGGAAAACATGGTCGTAACAAAAGAAAGAGATGATTTTATTTATTTTGATACAATTTCATTGGTTCCATTCGACAATAAACTGATTGATTATTCTCTTCTAACATCAGACGAAAAATTATGGCTAAGAAATTATAACGAAAAAATTCTCAATAGCTTAAAACTTTCAGGGAGAGTTCACACTTGGCTGGTCGATTATCTAAAAAAGGTATAAAAATTTACCGATATACAGTTTGTTTAGTTCTTTAAATGTCACTATTTTCTATATAAATTTTTTCAATACGACTTCCCAATCGGCAGGTAATTTCGTGTGGAATTGTTCCCAACTCAAGCGCCCATTTTTCGACGGTATAATCAGGGGAATGAGTCAGTGCAACCCAGTTTCCCAGCTTCAGGTATTTTTCATCGACTTCCGAGGCGTCAAGAGTTATGTAATCCATCGAAATTCGACCAACCATCGGTAGTCTTTTACCTCCTAAAAATCCGCATCCGAAGCCCGAAAATTTTCTCATAAATCCGTCTGAATATCCGATGCCAATGGTTACGGAAGTCATGTCACGAGGCGCAGTAAAAGTCGATCCGTATCCAATAGTGTCCCCCTTTTTCAGATGATTAACCTGAACGATTCTCGAAAAAATATCCATCACGGGTTTTACGATTCCTATCATGTCTTCGCGAATAGAAAAACCGTAAATGGCCTTCCCGGGTCTCACCATATCAAACTGATAATCTCTTCCCAAAAAAATTCCATTGGTTGCCGACAAACAGGACATCGGATTCCCGAATTTTTTCAGAGCCGCCCTGAATCTTTCTAACTGTTTTTTGTTCATTTCACTGGAAACATCGTCGGCGCAAGCCAGATGACTCATAACAAAGAGCAAATTCAGATTATTTAGAATATTGTTAATGCTACGTTGTTCGTCCTCTTCCAAAAATCCATTACGAGACATCCCCGTATCCACATGCACCGCAACATCCAACTTTTTGTTCAAAGCTTTTGCTTTTTTCACCCATAAATCTGCCTGAACCCAATTGTTCACTACGGGAACCAGTCCATACTCGAGTAAAATATCCTCTGTATTTTCAAAAACTCCGCTTAAGACAAAAATCCGAACATCTTCATCAGGAAGTGTATTTCTTATCTCAATTCCCTCATTAATGGTTGCGACAAAAAAATTTTTGCAACCTTCTTTATAAAGCCTTTTACTGACAGGAATAGCCCCAAAACCATACGAATTCCCCTTAACCACCGCGGACACTATTGATCCTCTGGCGAGCTCATCCTCAACCTTATGATAATTGTAGGCTATATTATCCAAATTTATTACAGCTACTGATAACACTTGCGGTGCAACCTTATCTAATACTTTTTGAAAATTCATTCTTTTACCTGTTTTCAGCTAAATTATCAAATTTCGTAAATTGACCATCGAAGAACAACTCTACCGTACCAATAGGACCATGTCGTTGTTTTGCGATAATAATTTCTGCTTTGTTGTAAGCATTTTGCATTTTTGTATACCATTTATCAAATTCCGGAGTGCCTTCTTGCGGCTTCATTCTTTCGAGATAATACTCCTCTCGATAGACAAACATAACGACATCGGCATCTTGCTCAATAGATCCTGATTCACGAAGATCAGCCAACTGCGGACGTTTGTCATCACGGATTTCAACAGCTCGAGACAACTGCGACAACGCAATAATCGGAATATTCAACTCTTTGGCTAATCCTTTCAACGAACGCGTAATTTCAGAAATTTCCTGGACACGATTATCGTTGCGGCGATCGGAACTTCCCTGAAGCAATTGAAGATAGTCGATAACGATCAGATCCAATCCCTCTTTACGTTGCAATTTTCTCGCACGAGTCCGAATGGAAGATACGGTCATTGCAGGAGTATCTTCTATAAACAACGGAATATTAGACAACTTCTTTTGAAGACTCTTGATTTTCCCGATTTCCTCTTCCTTAATTTCCCCTCGTCGAATTTTCTCGGAAGGGATCATGCTTTCCTGAGATAAAATACGAGAAACCAATTGTTCAGATGACATTTCCAGGGAAAAAAATGCGACCTTCCCTGCCCCTTCCCTGCCCAACAATTTATCCATCGCGACCTTAAAAGAGATATTCGTTGCCAAAGCGGTTTTTCCCATGGATGGACGTCCAGCGAGAATGATTAAATCCGATCTGTTGAGTCCCCCAAGTTTTCGATTTAAATCTATAAATCCGCTGGTAACGCCAATAAGCTTGTTATCACTTTTGTATGCTTGCTCTATGGTCTGAACAGCCGTTCTGGCAATATCGGAAAAACTCATACACATTCCTCGAGTATTGTCCATAGCCAAATCGTACAACCGAGCTTCTGCCTTTTCTATCAAAGTCTCGCTGTTAGAATTTAAATCAAAAGTCGATGCATCGTGAACAATATCCTCGCCAATAAGAATCAATTGACGTCTATTGTACAAATCGTAAATAAGTCGAGCATAGTCTTCTACTCCGGAAACAGAAACCACTGAATTTACCAACTGAATCAAGTAGTTTCCGCCTGCAATTTTTTGCAAACTTTCACTTTTTTCAAAATACGATCGTAACGTAATAGGATCTGCTATCAAACCTTGAGAAATCAGTTTACTTATTACCGCAAAAATTTCCCCGTTTACTGGAACGAAAAAATGTACAGAAGATACTATGTCTGAAACATCCTCAAAACATTCATTATTTAACATAATAGCTCCGAGCAAAGACTGTTCTGCCTCTAGATTATGAGGTAACTCTCGCATTTGCTTCGCCTGAAACTTTGACTCCAGCGGATCCATTTCTCTCTTATTTCTAAAAAACCGTTAAAGTATACTACCGTCAGCAACTTTTCGCAAAAATTTTTCTCGATTTCTTTTCATAGACAATTAGAACTATCGTCATTCATTCGACATAAGGATTTTTTCGCTGTCTTATAAAGATTCGCAATGGAATACCATTAAAATCGAAAGATTTTCGCAAATTATTAAGAAGATATTTTTCATAACTCGCTGGCAAATGTTCACTGCGGTTTGCAAAAACCGCAAAAGTCGGAGGACGCGTGTTAGTCTGCGAAATATATTTCAATTTTATAGGCATACCATTAACTAGCGGAGGGTGATTCTTTTCGACCGCCCACTGAAACCATTTATTGATAGCACTGGTTGGAATTCTGATATTCCACTTGTCGTAAAGCTCAAAAGATTTATTGAAAATTCTGGCAAGTCCCAACTTTTCTTTTGCGGAAGCCAGCAAACAAGGAACTCCCAACAGCTGCGAAAACTCATATTTGGCGCGACGCTCTACATCTTTTTGAATTTCTTCGGCATTCGTAACGATATCGCTTTTGTTAAGAACAAAAATTATAATCTTTCCTTCATCATATGCCTTACGAGCAATGGTTATATCTTGCTTTTCCAAAGGATGACGGATATCCATGACCAATACCACCACATGAGATTGCTTCACATATCTCCAAGCATCCGATACTGAAACGTTTTCTATCTTTTCCTGAACCTTTGATTTCTTTCTTTGTCCAGCTGTATCAATTAGGGAAATTTTCCTCCCTTTATAATTCCAATTCAGAGTAATAGAATCTCGAGTGATCCCCGCTTTATCCCCTGTCAATAGACGATTTTCTCCGATAATAGCATTAATTAAGGTAGATTTTCCCACATTTGGACGTCCTACAATTGCAACTTTTAATGGAATCTCTTTATCGTCAGAAACTTCCTCCTCGGGAAAATCAAAATCACTCATAGAATCCAGTAAATCATCAAATCCCAAATTATGCTCTGCTGAAACCGCAATACCCTCGCCGAATCCCAATTGAGTGACATCTATTCGTATTGATGGCTTCTCGCATTTATTCTTTATCATAACCACCGGACGATTACCACATTGTTTAAATGACTTTCGCAACCATGCAGCAACGGATTTATCGTATTCTGTAACTCCTTCGATAGCATCAATAACAAAAAATACAATATCTGACTCAGACAACGCTGCAAAAGACTGCAAATTCATAGATTTTGCCAAATCATCTTTCGAAAAAGTATCTACTCCAGGAGTATCAATAACATGAATATGAATTCCGAAAAAATCTGCGTCTACAACCTTTCTGTCACGGGTAATTCCGGGCATATCTCCGACAATAGCGTTCTTTTGACCAACCAAACGATTAAAGAGTGTAGACTTCCCTACGTTAGGACGCCCTATCAATGCAATCTTCATAATTTAACACCGAATCAATCTGTGGAAGCAGTTTATCACAGTATTTTTGTGCAAACAATCTGAACAAAATCGTGAAACCTGTTTCGATAAATATGTTCTTTTTGTTCGGTTAAAACTTTAGTGTTCAGCTGTCTTTTTTTTAAGATCAATACCTAGTTTTTCAACAATTTCATCGCTCGTAAGAACTCCCTGATGAACTCTACCGTCGAGAACAAATGCAGGCACGGAAGATATTTGCAATACATGCATCGCCCTCTGTTGCTCTTTCATGAGTCCAGCAGAGACTTTTTTATACTCTGGATTGTTAGTATCCAAATAATTCGCAATTACCTTACTGTCGTATCCGGCTTTCACAAAAATCTGTTTTAAAAACTCGCGAGGATTCTGAGATTTCATCCAATCTTTTTGAGAATCAAAAATTGTCTTATATAAGGTGATGGCATCTTTGGATTTGTTATAAAAAATTCGCATCAGAATCGCTGCTTCCATTGCTCCGAGATCATCTACATAATTGCGTAAAACAATTTTTAACTTCCCCGAATCAACACATTGCTTTTTCAATTTAGGAAATTCTTCCTTGTGAAATTTACAACAGTGATTACAACTAAAAGATGAATATACAACCAATGTATGAGGAGCTTTTTCATCTCCTATGACAATTTCTTCCAGCCTAAAAAAATCGGGAATTTTTAAATTTTTCAAATTTTCAGAAAAAGATCTGTTTTCATCCACAAATTGCGCAACAGGCTCCTGATTGTCAGAAGCACAAACGGCAAAATAACAAAATAAAAAACAAACTAACTTTTTCATCTAGCTCACTTAATTTTTTTCGACTATTCCCTATTAAATCTTCAAAATATTCAACGAATCATTATCAAAATCATTCAATACTACAATGCTGTCTCCAATTTTAGCGAACTTTTTATCTACAGATATGTTTGTAGCAATTTTTCCGAGCTTGTCTTGATTAAATTCCTTTTTCATTACGAATGAATAGACACCACACAATAATCCGGACTGTCGAGCAACTTCTTCTGAGCTCGTTCCCAGCAAAATAGGACATGTAGGTCTGAACCTGGCGCAACAAGCAACATGCTCAAAGGAATCAGAAAACATAACAATACAAGACGCATTGCTATACATCGCGGCAGATTTTGCAGCTTTGCACTTCGCGTCTAATGAAGTTTGGTGTGGACATTGTGCATCATCCTCAATCCTCCTGACGCAGCTAGGATCTTTTTCTGTAATTTCGATAATCTTGTCCATCATGCTAACTGCCTCTAAAGGATATTGACCTGAAGCAGACTCCGCCGATAGCATGGTTGCGTCTGCGCCGCAATATACAGCATTTGCAACATCTGAAACTTCGGCTCTGGTCGGACTTGGAGAAGTTATCATAGACTCCAACATTTGAGTGGCAACGATAACTGGTTTTCCCATTCTGTGACACGTATTTATGATCAAACGCTGAGCCATCGGTACTTCTTCAGGATTCATTTCAACTCCCAAATCGCCTCTAGCGACCATGATACCATCTGAAACTTTAGTAATAGGCTCAATCGACTGAACGGCCAAAGGTTTTTCAATTTTTGACAAAACTTTCGCTCTTCCTTTTATTATACTACGAGCCTCTTCTACATCCTCAACACTTTGGACAAAGGAAAGTGCCACCCAATCAACTCCGATCTTTAAAGCAAAATCCAAATCTTTTCTATCTTTTTCGGTTAATGCAGGAATTGGAAGCATTACATGAGGAACGTTAACTCCTTTTCTATTGGACAATTGACCGCCAATAATTACTTTCACTTCCGCATATTCAGGAGAACAGGACAAAACCTCAAAACGCAACTTTCCGTCATCCAACAATAATACTGTCCCGACTTTTAGAGCTTCCAAAATCTCAGGATGCGGTAAATTAACTCTCTTGGTATCTCCAGGTGTTTTATCCAGGTCAAATCTGAAAATATCCCCTTCTTCCAGAAAAATTTTATTGTTTTCAAAAGTTCCAACTCTCAACTTTGGTCCTTGAAGATCAGCCAAAATCGTCGGAAAAGAGTGATATTTATGCCCGATCGACCTAATGATATCGTAAACTTTTTCATGCCCAGCATGATCTCCATGAGAAAAATTCAATCTGAAAACATCAACTCCACCAAGATACAGTTTTTCGATAATTTCAGGACTATTGCTAGAAGGACCTATCGTTGCAACTATCTTACCATTACGATATCTTTTCATATAAATCTCCTAAAAAATTCTAATCCAATCTACAACTTGTTAAATGTGATGTCTAGTTGATATTTCTTTTTAAAAACAAATTAATCTTCTTTTTTTAGAGAAAACAATATATTATTTTTATAAAATTAATTACATATGATTGAAAAAATTCAAAACAATGTTTCTTTTCTTTCAGTTGTATTTGCTTACCTGATTTGTTCCCTGTTTCATTTATCCATTTGCGACTAAGCTCTTCCAAATTTATCTAAAAACAGAGGAAAATGTAGTCCTATTTTAAGAAAAGCTTTGCTCCATTTATCTGCGCATGGATTTCCGAAAATTAAGGCTTCATCTGCATGAATTGGTATCCAATAATTTGAAGCGACTTCATTTTCTAATTGCAGAGGATCCCAACGATAACAACCCAGACACAAAATCTTTCGTTCGGATTCTCCCATCATAAAAGCAAAGGACTTCACTACATTGTCACACGTTGTCATAAATATATTATCGTGAACAAAAATAGTGTTTTCTGATAGATTGTTGTTTGTATGAAGTATATACCCCTTATCTATATCTCGATCTCCTCCGATATGGATTTTTACATTTCCAATGTCTCTTGAATTTATTTTGGTAAAAATTTGTAACAAACTCATCTCGGGCAGAATTTTATTTACAATCACTCCCATAGCTCCTTTATCGGAGTGTTCACAGATATAAACCATTGACTTACTTATATAGGTGTCAGAAATATTGGGTGTAGCAAGTAAGATCTTCCCAGTTAAATTTCTTATATCATTCTCTCTGTTGCTCATCATCTCACTCAGGTTTATACTGATATAGTACATTGCGAGAGTTAATTTTTTACTAAAATGAAACATTTTTTACGTGTTTTTTTTGTTTTTGTCTTAATTTTTTTTGTAAGTTTTTCTACGCATTCTTTAAAACCAGAGGATATTTCTCTCAGACTTGAGAGATTGTCTCCTGAAGGTATCGCAACATTTGAAATTAATCTACCTGACGGATGGAAATTAGCGAAAGCTCCGGAGATTGTGTCAAAATCCAGCTCACCAGAATTTAAATATAAAGGAAATTTTAAAAATTTAGGAAATAAATATCAAATACAGTGTAAACTGGGTAGAGATAAAAAAGATATTCTGAAATTTGATTTTTTCGTTTGTAATAATATCTGTTCTGTCGTAAGCAAAGATTTTTCTTTTAGTCCTGACACTGTTGTAAAAAATACTTCCCTAAAATTTTTTATGGTAATGATGGTATTCGGTTTTATTGGTGGAATACTCCTTAATGTCATGCCCTGCGTATTACCGGTAATACTCCTTAAGATAAGGCATATGAACTCCCGAGCTACAATGATCAATTCGATTATCGGAAATTACCTGAGTTTTTTGATTTTAGCGTTCGTATTATCTCTACTAAAGTTGTCAGGAGAAAATATAGGTTGGGGACTACACTTCCAAAATATCTATTTTTTAAAATTTTCCGTTGTTGTTTTCTTTATCTTATCTTTGATTACTTTTGGTAATTTGCGTTTTTATTGGCACATGAATCTAGATAGATCAAAGATCTCAAATAAGACTTTGCAAGATATCCTTTACAGTGCAATAACGACTATGGTTGCGATACCTTGTACTGCTCCGTTGCTGGGAACCGCAGCAACTTTCGCGATACAAGAATCTTTTGTAAATTTATTTCTGATCTTTATATCTGTAGCTACGGGATTTTCTCTTCCATATTTTATTGCATTGTTTTATAGATTTTCGTTTAAAAAGATATTTCAAAATTTGGTGTTAAATCGCATTATCGATTGTGGAGTCATTATCATTTTTGTTTGGTTAAGCTGGATTTTATTTAGAAATATTAATCCAATTGAAGTATCTATTATTATCTTTGCCTTATCAGCTTCGCTGTTTTTATTCAAGAAAGAATACAACTTAGTCGCAATATTATTGTTGACTTCGGCAATTTTCATAAATATTCCACAAAAAAATAAACAAAACTTTAATCAATTTGAACTTGAAAAAGTTTCGGAGCTTGTCGAACAAAATAATATCGTTATCCTAAACATCACAGCAGACTGGTGTTTGTCCTGTAAATACAACAAGCTGAAATTTGAATCCGAGCGAGTACAGACAAAGATAAATGAGAACAATGTTAAATTTATAGAGGTCGATATGACCAAGAAAAATGATAAGATCATAAGTTTTATTCATAAATATTCACGTGTAGGAATTCCGTTTACCATGATATTCGGTCCCAAAAATAAATCTGGAATAGTATTATCTGAAATTCCGTCAGTATCTGAAATTGTAAAGGCTATAGACCTTGTAAAATAATAGTCTTATAATGACAGAGTTTGTTTTTAGTTAATAAAAAAAGGAAAAAATATGATTGAAAAAACTTTCGACGAAGATATTTATCAGAATGCTAAGTCATGGCCGTTTGAAGAAGCTCGAAAGTTATTAAATCGCGAAAGTATAAAGAAAAAAGGATATGCTCTGTTTGAAACAGGATACGGGCCGTCGGGATTGCCTCACATTGGAACTTTTGGAGAAGTCGCCAGGACAACATTCGTTCGACACGCTTTCGAAAGCCTTACAGGAATGAAAACCAAATTGTTCGCTTTTTCCGATGATAGAGATGGTCTGAGAAAAGTTCCGGACAACATTCCGAACAAAGAATTGGTTGCAAAATATTTGGAATTCCCTTTAACGAGCGTTGCAGATCCATTTGGATGCCACGCCAGCTTTGGTGAACATAATAATAATAAGCTCAGAGAGTTTTTAGATTCATTCGGATTCAATTACGAATTTCAAAGTTCGACCGATTGGTACAAGAGCGGAAAATTTAACGAAATCCTTCTCCGAGTTTTGCAAAATCACGAAGAAATCTTGTCTATCATGCTAGCAAGCCTTCGTGAAGAGAGAGCTGCAACATACAGTCCTTTCTTGCCGATATCTCCAAAGACAGGTAAAGTGCTGCAGGTAAACGTCGAAGAATATCGAGTCAACGACGGTACAATAGTTTTCAAAGACGAAGACGGAACTCTGACTGAACTTCCTGTGACTGACGGAAACTGTAAATTACAATGGAAAGTCGATTGGGCAGCTCGTTGGACTGCATTGGATGTTGATTACGAAATGTCCGGCAAAGATTTAATCGACTCCGTGAAATTATCTTCGAAAATTTGTCGCGTATTGGGAGGAAATCCGCCCGTAGGATTCAATTATGAACTATTTTTGGATGGAGAAGGAAAAAAGATTTCCAAATCTAAAGGGAACGGACTCAGCATCGATGAATGGTTGCATTATGCACCACAAGAGAGTTTGGCCAATTTTATGTTTGCCTCTCCGAAAAGTGCGAAAAGGCTTTATTTCGACGTTATTCCGAGACAGATCGACGATTATGTCACCCATTTGAGTAATTTCGAGAACCAAGCTCCGAATAAAAAAATAGATAATCCAGTTTGGCATATACATAACGGAAATCCACCAAAAGCTGAAGAAACTATTTCCTACTCGCTGCTGTTGAATTTAGTTAGTGCTTGCAACACCGACGACAAATCTACTCTATGGGGATTTATTCAGAAATATATTAAGGATGCGACCCCTGAAAACAGGCCGTTTTTAGATAGATTAGTTGAACATGCGATAAATTATTATCAGGATTTCGTGAAGCCTACGAAAAAGTATGCCGTCCCTAGTGATATGGAAAGAAAGGCTTTGGAGGAGCTGAGAGTTTCACTGAAGAACTTGTCTGCCGATGTAACAACTGAAGAGGCGCAAAGTGCGGTATTCGAGGTCGGAAAGCATTACGAGTTCGAAAATTTGAGAGCCTGGTTTATGTGTTTATATAAAAATCTCCTCGGGCAAGAAGAAGGTCCTCGCATGGGATCTTTTATTGTATTGTATGGGGTACAAAATACCATTAAGCTAATAGATGATGCTTTAAGTAGGTAAGTATGGAAAAGAAGGAAGTAGTAGAAGTTCTGAAATGGTTTTCTGACATGGGAGTTTCCGATGTTTTAGGAGATAGTTTCTCCGAATCTTCGAACAACAAGATATCTACCCTTGCGGAATTAAAAGAGGCAATGGCTAAGGTTGATATTTCCATAAAACATTGCGCAACAAATATGGTGTTCGGCATGGGAAATACAAAAGCAAATATTTTGTTGCTGGGAGAAGCGCCAGGAGCAGAGGAAGACAAGCAGGGACTTCCTTTCGTCGGACAAAGCGGACAGTTACTAGACAAAGTCCTAGCTGCTATCGGATTAGATCGAACAAAGGTTTATATTACAAATATTCTACCATGGAGACCTCCCGGAAACAGAACGCCTAATACTCAAGAAGTCGCTTTGTTTAGGCCATATGTGCTGAAGCATATTTCTTTAATCAGTCCGAAAGTTGTGGTGTGTCTCGGAGGAACTTCAACAAAGGCTTTACTGCAAACCACGGATGGCATTATGAAACTTCATGGACGATGGACTACTACGGAAGGAATTTCAGCAAAGATTATGCCAACTTTTCATCCCGCATACCTGCTGAGATCTCCATCTCAAAAAAGAGAATTCTGGAGAGATTTTCTCATGATCAAAGAAGAGATTTCGAAAAATTAAGTAAACTGAATGTCATCGATTTGATGCACCAAACAACAACAAGACACCCGACAGTACCGGCTCTGATCGTGACAAGAGGCTGGTATTGTTGGGTGCTTCTAAAATCAATCTAATTCAAAGCCTTCCGGAAGCTCGTAGTTCGCAATGACGGTCTGAACATCATCGTCATCCTCCAAAATTTCGATCAACCTAAACAAGGTCTTGGCGGTACTTTCATCAACGGCGATGGTATTCTTTGGTTTCCAAGTAACCTTTGCCTCTAAAGGATCCCCCAATTTTTGAGTTAAACTATCACGAACTGCAGTTAACTGCTCCATTGCGCAAATAATCTCAAACCCTTCATCGGTTGTAATGATATCATCTGCTCCTGCTTCTATGGCAATCTCAAATATTTCATCTTCCGAACCTGCGGTTTTCGGATAGGAGACGTATCCAATATGATCAAACTGAAAACTAACACTATTCGTCTCTCCTAGACTTCCCCCAAATTTGGAAAAAGCTGAACGCACCGCCGGAGCTGTACGATTCTTATTGTCGGTCAAACCTTCAACAATTATGGCAACTCCGCCTGGACCATACCCTTCATACCTGACACTCTGATAATCAGCACCAGCATCGCCTCCAGAGGCTTTTTTTATCGCTCTTTCGATATTATCTTTCGGCATGTTTTCGGATCTCGCACTCAGCAATGCCGACCTAAGCCTCGTATTGCTTTCCGGATCAGCGCCACCTTCTTTTACGGCAACGGTAATTTCTCTGGAAATTTTCGAAAAAATCTTGGCTCTTTTTGCATCCTGAGCACCCTTTCGATACATAATATTTTTAAATTGCGAATGTCCTGACATTAAAACCTCTAATAAAGCTCGCTCATTATATACAGAAATGGTTTTATTCTCAAGTTACTCAAATAAACCATATTTATAAACTTATTACTTAATTGTTAAAAATCCAATTCGGAATAAAAAGTAGGAGGAATAACATTTACCACTCGATCCTTCAAAATATCCCGAAATGACGGCCTGGATTTTATTCTTACGTACCAATCTTTTACCTCAGGATAATATTCCCATTCGATGGCCGCAACATAATCCAGACAGGATACCTGAGCTGCGGCTGAAATATCTGCCAAAGAAAATTCTTCCCCTGACAGCCAATTTCTTCTATTCGTAAGCCAACTTATGTAATCGAAATACTGCTTTATATTGCTGTTTCCTTTACGGATACTTGCAGAGTCGGGAGAAGATTTACCTATATATTTCTTTATTACCTTTTCAAAAATTATATTATTTGTAACATCTGCGAAAAAATTCACGTTAAACAACGAAGTAATTCTGCGAACTTCTGCTTTTGCTTTTAAAGAATTACCAAATAATGAGCTCGATCTGTAAGTTTGCTCTATATATTCGACTATAGAATAGCATCCTTCCAAAACTGTGCCGTCATTTTCGATCAAGGTAGGCAAATCCGAAAAAACATGATTATCCGAAAACGTTTTTTTTCTACACCAAGGATACTCTTCCATCGCTTGGTATTCCAAGGATTTCTCCTGCAAATAAATTCTCGCTATTCTACCAAAAGGGTCCAACGAATAATGATACAACTCTCTCATAACTGCTCCTTCTCAATTAATATCTAAATTTCCAACTAACACCCACCTCTCCCAAAGTATTCACTTTAAGAGAAGTATTAGAACCTACAGATAGATCAACATCAAAACTGGTTTCTTCCTGTTTTTTGTTAACACTTATATACACGTTATCACTCAGATATTTTCCAGCTCTTATGTTGAGTTTATCTGAGGATGATTGGGAATTTTTATATAACGAAGACGATTTATTTTCTGTGGAAAACGATAAACTATCAACTAAACCGATATTTTGAAACGCATTTAAAACAGAAAGAACATATCCCTTCTTGTTTATGCTGTTTATGGCATGTGCTAATTGAGCAGCTTCTCCAACCGAAAGATCTTTACTAGATTTTCCAAACATCATATGGGATAAAATGACATCCTGTGTATAATTAGGATGAGAATATAAATTCAAAAACATTCCTTCTCCTGGATTATTTTGTACCTCTAGAACTACTTTCATTGTGTCTATATCTCTGGAACAGGATATTTTCATCTTCGGATCGAACGGAGAACTCTCCAAAAATTCGATCTTACTTTTTTGGAATATCATACGTTTGCCGAAAAGATTCAATCTGCCTTTTTGCAAATCTATACTTCCAGATAGCGTTGCTTTTTTGTTATAGGTTCCCAAATGCAGATTTCCAGCAAAATTCAACTGATAGATATTCCCTACAATTTTTATTTTTGGACTTTCCAAATTTATATCGTATAAAAAGAAATCATTCTCTTCCTTTTTGGTTTTGCCCAAAAAAATATCATTTATAACAGTGATATCCTTATACCGATCTTCATCATCACTTTCTGAAAATACTAATTCGCATAGTGGAACTTTCAGATTTCCAGATAACTTCAGATTATCAATTGGACCTTCCATTTTTCCATTACCTGAAATATTTATTTTCATGGAATCAGTATCAAACAGTCTGAAATTATCAAACCTCAATTGTAAATCGGTGTTTAAATTAGGAATATTATCAGAAAAAAACAAGGCAGCTATGCCGTTAATCAAGGCCTTTTTCCCATAAGAATCCATAAAATATGAATCACGAATAAGAAATTTATTATTCTCTCCTTTTATTCTTATTAATCCATTCTTTAGAACCACATCGGATATAATAACGGATGCATTTGAACACTCTACACTACCACGAATTTGTGGATAATCCAGACTTCCACTAATATTTAAGTCAGACCTGATTTTTCCCTTTACAATCACTCCATCAGGGAATTCAAGAATATTTTCTATATGAGCATTCCCATTAATCGATGTCTTGATTAATGAATCATGTTTCATAAAAAAACTTAAATCACGTTTTACAAAAACGGGAATTAAAGTTTTGAACCGTAGGTTATCAGTAACGTTAAACAAATTTGCTTGGATAAACATCCCTTTTTGATCTTGTTTTAAATTAACATCGACTGTACTTTTCCGAGATATTAAATCTCCTATTTTGAAATATCCTGTTCCCGCGAAATAATCCTGATAAGGCGATAACTTAAACCTTCCGCTTATGATGCACTGCGGAAAGATTTTATTAAATGTCTTTCCAAAATCTTGTGATGACATATTCTTGATCGATATATCAATTTTATCCGTAGATGCAAAAAATTGTAACGTTCCCGTTTCTTTGTTTCCGATAACTTCCAAAAAAATTTGATACGAACGATCTTTTAGATTAATAATGCAATTTTTTAGTTTTAGTTCAGCATTTTTATTTTTTATATTTCCTGAAAAACTCAAAACATCGTCAACTAAAGTTCCATTCAAAGCTACTTTTGAATTACTATTCAGCTTCGCGGTGAAAGTTATTTCGTTACTTTTTTTTTTATATTTACGGCTTCCAGAATATTATCGAGGAATTTCGCACTTCCGACATTGATTTTCAAATTTTTCAAATTTCCGGAAACCTTTCCTCTGTATACTTCCAACTTTTCATTCACAAGACTATTAATTTTCGCTTCAACATCGAGCAATCCATTCTTCAATAACAGATCCCCGGCAAAACTGCCTTTGATGTTGAAATATTTCTTCAAAAAGCTCAAACTTTGGATACTAAAATTAAACATGGTATCCATATTGTGCTTGTTCAAAACAAGAGGTCTGACCAAAGAAATCTGCCCCTTTTGGAATTCACAAATGAATTTCCGAACAGTTGGGACTCTGTCATAAAACACCTCGGAGTTGATTTTTACATCCTTCCCAAAAACATCTGTTCCCAAAATATTTACGGTGAAATTTTTTAGATCTTTACTATAAACATCAAAAGTTTTTAACCTATGTTCCCAAAAATTAATCCAAGAAACATCCGACTTTACCGTTAAACTATTTCCTTGCAGAACAATGTCGCAATTTCCCAGCTTACGTTTATCTTTTTTGAATTCAATCTTTGAATCAATGCCTTTCTCTTTTTTTTCAATCGCAATATCCGTCAGTATGTCTTGGAAATTTTTGGTAATTTCCGTCGGAATTTTGTTTATATCTGTAAAATTACTCAAGGACAGCTTGGTAGATAGATTGGCCTTATTTTTGTTCAAGAAGACATTTCCATTGAAATCCAGTTTCTTACCATTGAATTGAAATTGCCCCTGCAAAATAATCAGCGTATTCATATTATCCGAAAAAGATCCGATTGCATTAAGTTTATATCCGGACTTTTCAACTTCAACCTTATATTCCGGCTTACTGCTTTTCAGGGACTCCACGTGCAGATTCCCCGAAATCCCTTCAAGATTTTGAAAATCTCCATTTAATGTCCCGGAATCACTCCAATTGAAAACAAATTTAAAGTGCGATTTCTTCATTTTCATGGACACAGAATCCAAGTCGCTCTCTGATTTGTACTCCAAATTTTCGTATCTATATTTGTTACCCCTAGACAGGACCGTCAGTTCATCAATCTTCAAACTTTCAATGAAAAGCTTAACTTTTCCCACAGAGGATAGCGTCTCATTGAAGTCAAAACCCTTCTGGCTCTCTGTTTGGGCCTCTTTTTCATTATCGGATTTTTGCATGGAAGCCTGAAAGATAACTTTCTTTATCTGAACTCGGGGACGCGAAAACAGTTCATCTCTCTCAAAACTTATATTGTACACCTCGAGAGAATTGCCCGAAAATTTCGCAGATACTTTTTCGATATACGTTAGCTTTTCATTCGCACCATCGATCTTCAGCGAAAAATTATCACTCTGCAGATAACTGACCGCATGATCGATAATAAATTTTCTACTTGAATCATTGTAGAAAGCTACAAACATCAAAAATAAAATGGAAAATACTATTCCCCAAAAAATCGAAAATAACCTGAACAACTTCTTTTTATTCAACTTCGCAATCAACCTTCTATTCAAAATGACTGTCCCAACCCCATTATAAACTGTATCTTAGAATCAACTTCTTTTCTCCTACGCAATGGAAAAGCAAAATCCACACGAATTGGTCCTATACTGGTATAATACCTCATTCCTGCCCCAACTGAAAAGAACCATCTTTTCTTTTCTATTTCAAAATATTTAGATTTATTATTATGGACTTTTGCTCCATCAAAAAACGCAATTATGCCCCAATCCGAATTAACTTTCCGTCGATATTCAACATTGAACTCCGTAAGCGCTTTTCCCCCCATTGTCACCTTAGCACCTCTCACCTTTTCTGTGGCCATTTGGTTTGCGTATCCTCGAACCGAATTTATTCCTCCACCGTACAATCTTTTATCAATAGGAATTCGATCAATATCTGAGGAAAAAATTCCTTTCTCACAAACGCGAAAAGCCAGCACATTTTTCTTTAGATTATCCAAAGGTTGATTATATGAAAATGCCAAGCTATAGGATTTAAGACTATTAATCTTCGCTCCAGTCAATCTCATCCAGGTTCCCTTCCCTTCGAGTCTAAATCCGGATGTTGGATTTAACAAACTGTCGGTTCGATCCCACACAAGAGAAATTGGTATAGACTGAGCTTTGTAATAATGTGGTAAATTCCATTCGGGATTTTTATTTGAAAAAAATATCTGATCCGAATCTATATAGTTGTCTTCCAATAGAAATCCTATTCCTGCAAACAAATTATCAGTTAAAGGAAATACATATCTGAAGTTAATAGATTCATTCTTCTTAAAAAAAACGTTGGTTAGCTCTTGTCGATGAGAGGCACCATATTCCATTGTAGCATCTTTCATAACTACATCTGGTTGAACCAAAATCACCTCAAACGCATAATCAACTCTCTTCTCAGAACTCCTCATAGGGGTTCCTTCAGCATTAAAAATCAATTTCTCACCATTCCCAAAAGCATTTAATCTAGTCCAAGAAGCTTTTGCAATTATAGATTTTACTCCTTTAGTCGCCTGAGACTTTTTTTCAAAGTTCATATTTCTGCCACCTTGATACATCAGACTGATGTCCAACATATGTTTCTTATCTTCCTTAACTTTTACCTGTATCGGAAGTGTCTCACCATTTAATTTTGAATCTATTAAATCAATCTCAACTTTGGAAAAAATTTGGGTATTTTTTAAATCATCTATACTGGAATTTATTTTATCTATACTGAAAATTTCTCCTTGATTCCATTTTAATCGATTTCGAATAAATTGTTCATTTATTCCTTTAAAAGCGATTATCTGAGTTTCTCCAAAACTCACATTCTTACCGCAAATAATTTCCAAATCCAAAAGTGCTACTTCGTTATCATAATCTATAAAAACTTTTTTTTTCTTTGCTTCCGGAGAGTAAAATCCATTATTTTTTAACAATAGTAGAGCTTCATCAATTATTGTACGAATCTCAGACATAGATGCTTTAAAAGATTTAAATTTATTTTTCAAAATCTCGGTATAATATTTATTGAAATCTTCATTTTGATCAACGAATTTTATCGAAACATTCAAAGAAAATTTATTCTGTGTATCTACTTTTATAAAAACTTGCACATAATCGTCCTCGCCGATTTTTATATCGTGATTCACTCTAGCGTTGTAATAGCCAAGTAAATGCAGATTTTTATTAATAGTGACTATATCTTTATTCAATCTATCGTTAAGCGCAGTCATACTGTTAACAGTTTTATCTTGCTGAGAAAATATTGCTAACTTTTTTATCTCGGATCTTATTTTCGATTCTGAAATCAATTCTGCTACCTCATCAAAAATTGAACTATCTTTTTTCACAGACAAATTAACCGTATAAAAAAAATCTCTTAATTCTAACGAATTTCCAAAAACATCTGAAAAGAAAAGGATAAACCCTAACGATAAAAATCTTAGCATAATTTTCTCTTCATTCTCATCAACATTACCTCCGATTAATTTTACTAAAGAATTAGTAAAAAAAACATGTAGTTACGAAATAAATATTTAGCAAAAATTAGATTATATAGTTTATTCCGAAAAATATTCTAATTTTGTAAACATCATAAACAAGTTTGTAAATATTTATGTTGATTTTTCTCATTTTTTGATTTAGGCTGTGCTCAGTTTTGTCCCCTTCGTCTAGTGGTCTAGGACACCGCCCTCTCACGGCGGCAACAGGGATTCGAATTCCCTAGGGGACGCCAGGTTTCTGTTTTTATCGGTCTTGTTTTGTATCTTATCGTCTATTGAGTTCCTCAAATTTCAGCGTATAATGGTCTTAGTTAGTTTGAGTGAGTCTTCAAATCCTTTTCTGAAAAATTCGGATGATGTCTTTCTTTTGGCTGCTTATAAGCTCCTCTTGTATCCGCTATTAAATCGTGATCTGCTCTCTTTGTTGCTATCGCATATCGAAAAATTTGTCCGATAATTCCTCTTGTTTTCTTCGCTTCTGTTAAAACACCGCGTTTTTCTATCTTTTGAATAGTATCAATTAATTGCTTGGCGGTTATCTTCCTGATAGGTATTGCTCCAAGAGCAGGAAAAGCATTTCGCCTCAATCTGCTAAGTTCCAACCTTGCATTTTTTGATGTCGAATTCCCCCATTTTTTCTTGTGCCATTCTAAAGCTATATTTTCAAAAGTGTTTGCTGCATTTTCCTTTAGCTCATTCTTTACAAGCCTTTTTTCTTGCACGGGATCAACATTTCTTGAGATTTTTATTTTCACTTCATCTCGTTTTTTTCTTGCTTCTTTCAAAGATACCCCTGGATATACCCCTAATGATACTAGATCCTGTCGTCACAAGATATTGCCCCAAACAGCCAAGCATCTGATCTGAACAGCAGCAAGGAATGAAGACAGGTTTTTGCAGTATCTGGTAGCGA
>CADARG010000004.1:0-27387 GCA_902790255.1 uncultured Pseudomonadota bacterium
AATATAAAATATCAAAACAATCAAAATCGGCATGCAAACTGCGAACTCAATTATGATTGAGCCACGAAAATTCAGCAATTCGTCTTCGCGTTGTGGAGATAAAAATCCGAATAATTGTTGAGCAAAATATTTTAAATTTTTGAGGCTTTTAGAACTGTAACCACATGATTTTCTTTGATTTTTTAGGTCCTTACCCCCCCCCGTAAACTACCTTTTTGGCAAACCATTTCATCGTGCGCTCCTTACAACAAAAACCATATGAGAACATTTTGGCGAAAATTGGTTAATAAAAAGTTAATACAAAATTCTTAAGTTTCTTTTTGTAATTGAATTCTCCTCAACACCACCAAACTCGGAACTATCAGCATTGGTACCAGGCAGAAAAATAATCTCCAACCTAAGAAGTTAGCAAAAAATCCTGACACGGACATGAAAATCAACCCGGAAAGTTCGTATAGCGCCCAGAGCACAGCGTAGATTGTAAGATCTGCGGCAATCGTATAAAAAAACGCAATAAAACATGCTGTTACCGCCCCACCGGAAAGCGCTTCGAGAGTGATAATCAAGGTTAAAACAGAATTTTCTTTACCGAATTCTGACAGCAAAAGGTATGTTAGAAACGATACCGCGTGCAACGTCAAAATCAGGCGCATCGATCTTATCAACCCGAGTTTTTTAATCGCGTATCCGCCAAGAAAGCTTCCGACTATCACGGTAATTGATCCGTAAAATTGGATAATATTTGCAATTTCGATTTTTGAAAATCCAATTTCGATACAGAACAGCTTGGACATCTTTTGCATCATGAAATCAGCAGATTTATACAACCCAACTATTGCCAAAAATTTCGCACTGTGTTTGGTTTCGAGAAATTTTTTGATCGGCATAAAAAAGGATCTCCAATAAGCTCGTTTCAGTGAAAATTTCTCGTTATTTCCGAATTTTTTGCGAGGTTCTTCGATAACAAAATTAATCATCATGATTAAAAATATCATCGATGCGGCAAATAAATACGCTGTTCGCCAATCGAAAAAGTGCGCAACGTAAAGAGTTGAAACTTTTATAAAAATCGAACCTAAACGATTTCCGAGATTCACGCAGCTCGCAATAAATCCAACTGAATTTTCTTTTTTACCGATCAATTGATACGGATACAGCACGATATTTTTGCAGCCGTCGGCAATGGCGACAAGAGATGATCCAAAAATAAGCCAGAAAACATTCGTATCCGGATTTGAATTCGCCATGATCACGATTCCGAAAATCAGAAAAAGGTAAGAACAGGTCATCCAGCTTTTGTAACGACTCATTTTTTTTGATAACAGCGGAATGTCGAAATTCTCAATGATCGGTCCCCACAAAAACTTCAGCATGAAAGGCCAATGTATGAAGGAAAACAATCCGATCAGTGTGTTGGAAATTCCGAGATCTTTTAGCCAATAATCGAGGACAGTGATAGTAAGTGGAAACGAAACTCCGTAACAAATACCGATGAAAATCTTACTCAGGTATTGCGACACTCGGGCTCCTCAGAATAATCTCTGATTGATAATAAGATGATTAAACACGGAATAAAAGTCAACGGAATGAATAAAAAGAAGTTCGTCCACCCCAACGCGTCAGCTATAATTCCCGAAACTGTACGGTAAAAAGTTCCACCAAGGTCGTAAAATGCCCAGAGCAGTGCGTATTGTGTTGCGGCGTAATTTTTGTGGCTCAAGCTGTATAGAAAAGCGACAAACGCTGTAATAACCGCTCCGCTCGTGATGTTTTCGACAAAAACAGAGAAATAAAACATTGGAAGATTTTTCCCGACAGCCGCCAGCGCGACGTAACACAAACATGATATCGCGTGGATTATCCCAAACCGAATCATTGATTTGATTATACCTAATCTTTTAATGAAAAAACCGCCGATAACTCCTCCGAATAAAGTCGCGATACTTCCGAAAACTTGTACGACATTTGCAATGTCCAAAATCGAGAAACCCAAATCCATATAAAACAAGCGAGCCATTTTTTGCGCGAGAATATCTCCGGCACGGTAAAGCACAATCACCGCAATAAAACTTTTCCAATCGGGTTGCTTCATGAAATTCTTGAAAGGATCTAGCAAACACTGTTTCATTGTGGAAGAAATAATCTGTATCGGACTTTGTTTTCCATCAATATTGGATACCATTTCATTTGGCTTCGGCTCGTCTATTTTTAAAATGAAAAATGTGCAAACAAAAATCGAAAATGCCATAATGAAATAGGCAGCGTTCCATCCGAAATAATGAGCGAGGTACAAAGTAATGCTTTTAGAAAACAACAATCCCGTACGATATCCAAGGACATAAACTCCCGCCGTCGGACCATACATTTTCGAATCAGTTTTCGACAGCTGAAACGTAAAAAGCGACATGTCCTGACAACCGTCGGCAAAAGATACAAGAGATGTAAAAAACAGCAGGCGAAACAGACTAGAACTCGGAGATGAAGTCGCCATCCCGATAACTCCAAGGAAAAGCAACAGCTGACTCGCAATCGCCCATCCTTTTCGCTGTCCGAAAATTCTGGATAAAAACGGAAAATCGAATTTTTCGATAAACGGTGCCCACAAAAATTTAAAAGTAAAAGGAAATTGCAACAAGGTAAGAATTCCGATCAGCGAATTGGATAACCCTTGATCTTTGAGCCACAAATCCAATATCGCCAATCGAAGAATAAAAGGAACCCCGCAGGTGAACCCGACAAAAAACTTCGAACTCAACCCTTTTTTAAAATAAACATCAATAAAGTCGTCAAAAAGCGACGCTAATTTCATTTCTCTTGTCTGCTCATCTTCTTTCGTGTAATCGCATCGAGATATCTTTTTCTCAATCGAATACAAGTTGGAGTTACCTCAACCAACTCATCATCTTGAATGTAGGACAAAGCTTGCTCCAGCGTAATAACTCTTGGAGGTGACAATTTGATATTGTCATCCTTTCCGGAAGCTCTCATGTTCGTAAGTTGTTTAGTCTTGGTCGGATTGACATCCAAATCGTTTCCTTTGTTGTTTTCTCCAATAATCATACCTTCGTAAACAGGATCTCCCGGATTTACGAACAAAGTACCTCTCTCCTCGAGGAAAAACAACGCATAAGGAACGGCAGATCCGTTGGAATTTGAAATCAAAACACCTTTGTTTCGGTCCTCAATAGGTCCTTTGTAAGGCTCGTATCCACAGAAAGATCTGTTCATGATTCCTGAACCCCTTGTGTCGGTCAAAAATTCGCTATAATAACCAATCAATCCTCGAGTCGGAATTAAAAATTTCAGACGAGTTTTCCCCGATCCCGAAGGTCTCATGTCGACCATGTTTCCCTTTCGCAGAGTAATTTTCTCAACAACCGCTCCGGTAAATTCGTCGTCGACATCGACATACAATTCTTCCATCGGCTCGAGTTTTGCGCCGGTTGCTTCGTCCATCTTATATAAAACATGCGGGCGACTAATCGACAGTTCGAATCCTTCTCTTCTCATCGTTTCGATCAGAATTCCCAACTGCAATTCGCCTCGCCCCGATACTTCAAAACAATCTTGCGCATCGGATTTTTTTATAGAAATAGAAATATTCCCTTCTGCCTCTTTCTGCAACCTGTCCCAAATGACTCGAGAAGTCAGTTTTTTACCCTCTTGTCCTCCGAGAGGTGAATCGTTGATCGAGAAAACCATTGACAAAGTTGGCGGATCAACAGGAATTGCCTTGATCGGTTCGGTCACACTGATGGAACAAATCGTGTCCGCGACGGTTGCCGTCGATAATCCTGCGATCGCGACAATGTCTCCGCACTGAGCATGCTCTATAGGAATTCTCTTCAATCCCTCGAACGACAACAATTTCGTGAGCTTTGCATTTTCTACAACTTTATCACCGCGCAACGCATGAACCGACTCGTTCACATCCGCTGTTCCTGAAAGAATCTTTCCCGTCAGAACACGTCCCAAATATTGATCGTAATCCAACATCGTGACCAACATTTTGAACGGAGCACTTTCGTCAACTTTTGGCGCAGGAATATGCGAAACGATTTTATCCAACAGCGGAGACAGATCTTTTCTCTCGTCTTCCAAACTCAACGCAGCCCAACCATTTCTTCCTGACGCATAAATGATCGGAAAGTCCAGCTGTTCCTCATTCGCGCCCAATGCAACGAACAGATCGAAGACTTCGTCAATAACTTCATTCACTCGTGCATCTTGTTTATCGATTTTATTAACGACAACGATAGGTTTCAGTCCCAAAGACAGCGCTTTGGTCAGAACAAATTTCGTCTGGGGCATCGGACCTTCAGCCGCGTCCACCAGAAGCAACACTCCATCAACCATGCTGAGAATTCGCTCGACCTCTCCTCCGAAATCCGCGTGTCCCGGGGTGTCGATAATGTTAAATTTAATATCTTTCCACAAAAAACTTGTGCATTTCGCCAGAATCGTGATCCCTCGCTCTCTTTCGAGGTCATTATAGTCCATGGCGCAAGTATCAACCTGCTGATTGTCACGAAAAATTCCGCTCTGCTTAAACATTGCGTCCACCAGCGTAGTCTTACCATGGTCAACGTGGGCGATTATCGCCAAATTTCTTAATTCCTTGCTCAATGTATACTCCTAACGATGAAAAAGCGACGAAGTATAACACAAAAAAGGAAAAGACGCGAAATAATTGTGTGAAGGCTGAAAAATTTTCGCTAACCATAAAGCTCATAGAACCAATATAAAATACAACGACATAAAGGAGCTCTTTTCTACCTAAATGGTTAGTTTTCCGTCGGCGGATTTTCGTTAAATAAACCTGCTCGTGGAGTGAAGATGACAACAGAATGATAATGCCACTCTTGTGCTTCGGATGTAGATGCTTTAGTTTCTGGCTTAGGATTCAACAGAAAATAACCAAATGCTTTTTTTGCTGATCCTGGTTTAGATCCATCGTATCGTGCAAATGCAGGTCTGAACATTATTGTGCTTTCAACGATAATTTTTTCTTCTCCAGAGCTTACTTTTAAGGTAGGATATATCTCCGATGGAGCAGCATTCGATTTAAACTTTACCAGCGATGAATACGGACTTTCTTTTTTGCTTTTGATTATTTCATAAGTTTTTGGTGAAGTTGCTCCTGCCGTGGGCAAATGAAGCGTCCATTTGCAGGAAGCCGTTCCGTCAGAATTTCCGACTATATATGCCATAAATAATTCTTGGCGATGAGCAAATCCATATCCTATTTCATTGCTAAGCATCATTGTTCCTGGATAGATTGTAAGATGTGAGAGGTAACAGGCATATCTTAGGTCATTATTTGTTATTCTTTTATTCCCTCTTTTCTGCGAAATATTCTGAATAATATTAGCAAATTGTTGTGCTGCAAATTCCGTCTGCGAATAATATCTTTTTAGCTTCACCAAATCATGAAAATAAAACAATAAAATAATCAAAATCGGCATGCAAATTGCGAACTCAATAATGATGGAGCCTTTGCGACCCATTAATTTATTTTCATGTCGCGGCGTTGGAAATTTCGAAAACTGTTTTGCAAGATATTTTAAATTTTTGAACGTTTCAGAAAAATAATAACATGATTTATAACGATTTTTTAGATCCTTACCCCCCCCCGTCAAATACCTTTTTGGCAAACCATTTCATTGCGCACTCCTCAATACAAAAACTCATACGAAAACATTTTCGCTACAAATGATTAACAAATAGTTAAGATCTGAGTATTTTTCGAAAACATCGCCTCGAACTGCAAGCAGGTTAGTAATTAGTAAAGATGTCCGTGAAACTAAATTCGCAAATCAGCCTCAACAGATTCACATCAAACGAAATTCCCTATCGAAAAATCTCAATTAAGCGGCATAAAAACCCTTCACCTATATAAAAAAGGCCACGTATTTTTCCGTGACCTAAATTTATAAGCATTAACGATTTCAACAAATTATTTTCCGCTGTAACTAGTATTTTTGTTCGCGGATTTTCATTCCTTGCCGAATTCATCCTGATCCGCAGCGTCTTACTTGGCTCTTCTAGCTTCATAAGCCTGCTTGATCCTGCGAACATGATCTTCATAGGCCTTTTTTGAACGATTTGCCTGAGATGGTCTGACATTGTTTCGTCTTTTTTCGGAATTTTGTGCTGTGTCGGATCCATTTTGATTCTCGAAATCAGCAACTTCCTTATCTTTGTACTGTTCGGCTCCAACAGAACTTTCTCGTCGACTTTGAACCCAATCATTGTATTCAGGATCTACAGCGTCATAAAATTGCTCAGATTCGACAGGTTCTTTCTGAATGTCTTCACTCTGTTTCTTCACTCCTTTGACAACGTCAGCATAAGACCTTCTGTTTTTCGTATTATCGCGCATTGAACCAGTATCCTGCTGAGTCTCCTCCGCATCGCTTACCGAAGCTATTGAGTCTTCAGATGCATGGCGCTTTTTACGCTGTTCATTTCTGCGAGCATTTTTCTTGCTTTTTGCAAATACCGGCCTAAATGTCTCGCCCTTCACTTCTTGCAAAGAATTCACATCTCCGCGATATTCTTCCGCTCGACAATCGGTCCCGTACAGCATGAACATCATAGTACATATGCTTAATAAACCTATTTTCATTTCTTTCCTCCTATAATTATTGACTTAATGATATCAACAATTAGTTAATTTTTTCTTTATGATTTTCAAAAAATTGCAACTATATTCTCTTTTTTATAAATTTTTTATAAATTTTTTTTAAATTTTTAATCTTGTAAACTTTAATTGAATGTCTAAAATGTCTGCAACGTTAATAGAGAGGGATAATTATGAAAAAAATATTACAAATAGTTTCTTTGGCAAGCTTTTCACTGAGTTGTTACTCAATGGGAATAGACATGCACTCAAAAATCAATGATGATAGTTTTTTAAAAATATCAAACAATGAATATATACAGTATCACCACGAACCTGCAGCAGATCAGGTCAAAGCAAATGTCGGACGTATTACTTCCACTCATGTCAGAACTTACGGTGGAGTTTATCCCGATTCTCTGTGGAAAATCCAGGCGATAAGCTATTCGGATAGTGGGGTTATTTTAATTAAAGACTGTAACAATAATTGCTTCATTGATATTTATGAATCACCAAATAACCCAAACAAATGCCGCGTAATCGGTATAAACGGACGAAATATACACATAGAATCGCACTGTTTTTCCGTTTACGATGTGTCTCTGAAAGAAAAAAGTTTCATGAACAACAAAAACAAACTGATTTTTGTGGACAACAGCGGAACATATATTGTACCTACTGAGCAAAATCCTATAGATACCGTGGTTAGTACGTATGCACAAAATAAGAAGTTTAATTTTAAGGGATCCGTAATCAAAATATCCGCAATTTATAATACTCGATTAATAAACGGTCAAAAAATTACCTCTAATGATTTTCTGAACGACGATCCATCTGTTTCTTTTCCTCAAAATTCGGAAACGATAACACCTGAAGCATTTTTATTAAATTGTTCCAGTAAGACTCCTGTATTTATCGGAGGGATCTTCGCACCCATAACAAAGTTGTATCCCGCCATGCAACAAATCGAGAGAATCACTGACGTAAAATTGACAACTCCTCCGCCCAGCGAAAAATCTGTAAAAAAACGCATTGCCGATATATTGGGATTGGGAGTTATGGCAGACATGCTCGCGATAAAAGACGGAAAAGTCTATCTGGCTGATGTTACACCTTCCGCGCTACGAGGAGAAATTCCGGGTATAGTTTGGAGTCTGGCTGACGCAGCACTGTTTTACAGTTATGCATACCCTTTGCAAAATTTCATCCCGATGACTGATCAAGGAATAAATTGGGCAGATTATACAAGTATCTGCTTAAATATAGATTTGCTCGTCAGAAGCGGCGCATTGAAAGATTATATATTTGATATATCTCCGGAAGCTGTGACAAACCGCAAACAAATTGCAGCGCAGCCTTGGGACAACATTTAGACTTATTAAAAATTTAAAACGGGAGTTACGAATGAACTTAAGATTCTTAAGTATTTATTGTTCAGTGTCGATGGTGTTCACGTGGTGTTCTTTTGCGATGCCATCTGATGATCTATTCGAAACAATTAAAGAAAATTCATATAAATATTTTTCTCATATGGCGTATTCGGGAATATACAGTGAAGACCTGCAAAATATTCAAAAATCAGCGCCAGAATGTCCGAACTTAGAATGCCTGACAATACACGGTGATATCGGTAAAAACGAACAAAAACTGAACGCATTACAGGAAAATAAATTGAACAAATTAGAACTGAAAATATGTGATTTTCAAAATTTATATACACTGAATTTGTCGAAAAACCAGTTAACGACCCTTCCGATGGAAATTTCTAAATTAAGAAATCTTCAAAGTTTGCATTTAGAAGACAATAAATTCGAAACTTTTCCGGAAGTACTATGTGGATTAAAAAATTTGAAACAGTTACATATAGAAAAAAATCTAATAACAAACTTGCCTTACAACTTGTGGGAAATTGATAAACTAGAAGAAGTGTTTATAGACAGATCTTTGGTACCGCAAGTGCCGAGATATTCCATTGCAAATGAATTAACCAGTACCTCTGTAATAAACTGTATATTAGCGGGAAAAAGACATTCTAAATGGAGCAATCAACAGTTAGATTGGGTGATAAATGGCGACTTTATAATTAAGAAAATCACTATTGATGAAGCAAACAAATATAATTGGGTTGACCAGGAACGATGGAGAGCAACTCAACAACCCGCGTATTCTAATGTCGTATACATATCTCTTAAAAAAGCACCCCTTTCCTCCTCGATACTTAACAGCGTAGCCGTAAATTCAGGGCTAAATTGGTTGCATATTTCCGCCGCACAAAATGACTTCAAAGCAGTTAAGTGGCTAATAAATCATGGTGTTGAAATTGATACTCCCAACAACTCCGGATATACCCCGTTTATGTTTGCCGTTGAATCCGCGAATTGGGACGTAATTATGTATCTATTTGAAAAGGGAGCAAACATCAACGCGCAAAGCCATATTCGTATTACGCCGTTACTGCTTGCTTGCGGATACAAGCATTTCAAAGTAGCAAGATGGCTGATCGAGCATGGCGCCGATGTTAACGCACCGGGAAACGGAGGATTTTCCCCTTTGATGTTGGTTTCCCAATTCGAGGATACAGATATTGTAAAGTATTTAATTGATAACGGAGCGAACATTAACGAAAAAGAGGAACACGGATTAACTCCAATAACTTTCGCGACCTCATCGGGTAATTTAAATGTTGTAAAACAATTGGTCGAGCGTGGAGCTGATATCAATGCCAAAGAGAATCGCGGATTGACCCCAATATTTTTGGCAGTTGCTTCTGAAAATTCTGATATAGTGAAGTTTTTGTGTGAAAGCGGTGCCGATATAAAAGCGACTTCAAATGAAGGAGATACTTTGCTGCATGTTGCGGCAAAAAATTCGCACACGGACATCGCAAAATATCTTATTGAAAAAGGTCTTGATATTAATGCAACTACAAACGAGAAACTATCTCCTCTATATATTGCGGTTACCAAAGGAAATTTGAAAATGGTAAAATTCATGGTTGAGCATGGAGCTGATGTTAATTATTCCACTAAAGAAGGAATGACTCCGTTGTTGTCAGCCGTCATAGAAAAACAATTACTCACCGCAGAATATTTGCTCGAACATGGAGCTGACCCGAATACTAAAATAACTCGTCAATCGATTGACGGATGGACGCCGTTAATGTTCGCAACAGCAAAAGGGAATTTAGATATGGTAGAAATATTGGTAGCTCGCGGAGCCGACGTCAATGCGAGGACAAGTATATTTTCGATAAAGGATATTGCCAGATTGCATGAACATATGAATATTCTTGAATTTCTCGAAAAACATACCAAAGCGAAGTAGTTTTTTTCGTTAAAATGATTCGGAAATTTATTAAAACAAATGACTTTATATTATCTCGGAACCCCGTCATGCTCTCTGAATTTTCAGCATCTGTAACGGATATTATTATTCCTATAAATGAAAATCATTTGTTTACTTTTTATTAACTTTGCGATGATAAACCTTAATAAAGAATAAATGTTAAGGTTTAATTATGCAGGCGAGTTTATTTAGAAGAAATGCTGTGTTAGTGGAGCAAAATCCTATGCATTGCAGGTTATACAGCGACCTGCTGGAAGCCAACGGATTTGATGTATATGTCGCAAAATCAGCCATGGATGCGCTCGTCAAAATCCGTGCAAAAGCTCAAGATTTGGTTCTAATAAATACAGAAATAGTTGAAGAAAAATTTATACAAAAATTTGTCCACAATATCAGGAATGAAGAAATTTCGAAAGACCTTCCGATTATCGGAATTTCCATTTATGGAGAAGATAAGAAAAAAAATATTGCAGGAATTTTTGATGGTTTCTTAACAAAACCATTCTCTCTTGATAGACTTATAGAATCAATTGATAGTTGTGTAGAAAAAGGCAATGATACTGAAAGTTTTGATTATCAATGAGTGCAAATTAAATGTTCGGCGCGTTAGAAAACATCTGGAGAATAACTTTTCCAAAGTGACCGAATCTCGATCAATAGAAGACGCGCTTAGAGTTGTGGGACAGACTCATTTAGATTTGGTTTTGCTGGTATTATCAGACGCAAAAAGACTCTGTCCGGATTTTCTTTCGGTATTGCGTCTGACTCTCGGTGTAACTCCTTTGATAGGAATAGCCGATAATTGTTCGCCGAATGATTTTCCTCTTTTCTCTAATAATGGTATTGACGATATAATTTATTCAGATATTTCCGAAAGTGACTTATTTAGAAAAGTTCATGCCTTATCCGGAGCAAAAGAAAAAATTTACAGTTCTTTTTTGGTCAAGGACGCATTAAGAAAGCAGAGAAGTAAAAAAGTCACGATATTTTCAAACAATAGTTTGGATTTATTTGATGAAGATTTTTTGGACAGAGGAACAGTTGTTAATTTCATAAAAACAAACGATAACGTGTCAAATTATTCTTCATCGGACATTTTTCTAATAGACGCGAAACTCAACAACATCGAGAGACTGTGCGCTAACCTGAAATTATGTCGAGCACATCGTTACAAACCAATTCTTCTGATAACGGACCAAAAGCACAAGGAGAAAGCGCTTTCCGTATACCGCAGAAATATCGGAGTACTGGACGTAATCGATTCGGACACTCATCCGTCAATAATTTCATGCGCAGTAAATGCTCACATAAAATATAAAAGATTGTTGGATGAATTCTATCATGAAATAAAAAGAAACATCTATATGTCGTCGGTGGACGCGATTACCTCAGTTTACAATCGCAGCTTTCTTGAAGATTATATTTCCAAACGAGAGGAAGCACTAAATCATTCCGCAGTTTTAATGGTAGACTTGGATAAATTCAAAGAAATCAATGACAAGCACGGACACACCTTCGCGGATAAAGTTCTCAGCGAAGTGGTTGCACATATAAAATCGTATATAAGGCTGACGGACTTTATTGCTCGCTATGGGGGGGATGAATTTTTGATTTTCATGAGAAATATTTCTCGCGGAGAAATTGAAAAAATTGCGCAGCGTTTGGTCAGCAGTGTCGAAAACAGATTATTCAACGGAATTCGTTGCACCATAAGCATCGGAGCATGCTACATCGGATCAGAAAGTGTCAAACTTCGCGAGGCAATTTTCATCGCCGATAGTTTTATGTATATTTCAAAAAAATCCGGTGGCAATTCCGTTTATCTTTGCTGACACAAGCATAAAAGATCATGTATTAGACAAAAATTTGTGTTATTTTTTGTATGTTAATAAAAATTTAACATATTGGTGATATTTTTATGTATAATACGCAAAGAGATAGCAAGGAGTTAATCATGAATAAATTTTGTGCACTGGGTCTAGGTATGTTGTTATGTCTTACAGGATGCAAAGATTCTGAAAAAAAAACGCTGAAGAATCTGTCTTTTGAAGCTGGTCAGAAAAAATCGACAAATTATGCAAAAAAAGGACCACTGAACCAGAATTTTAAAATAGATCAAAAAGGATGGAAATTGACGGATGCGGAATATTGGGGACTCACAAATTTGGAAACCCTCGGAATGACTCTTGATTCGACAACAAAACGTCAAGCTATCGATATTTTAGATTCTCGCGGGTATACGATAGCATTACTTAAGCAAGGCATTCTGGAAGAAATAGACCTTGCGGGACTGCATGGAAAATGGCTTGAAAAATGGTTTGCAAAAGGGCTGCCTTCGAATGAGTTATTAGGTGAAGGGATAAAATCGTTCTATGATAAGTTAAAAAAATCTAGTGTAGTGTTTGCAGGGAATATAGAGTTTCAAGGCAAATGGGATAAACTTAGCATATCAGACGACTGTAAAAATGATTTTATGTTTTTTGTTTTCGATGAAAATGGGAAATTGATAATATTTTTCAAACAATATCCGAAATACATGGAAGCAAAATTGGTTATGTATGAAGTGACAAAAGGTTCCGGAGTAAGTAATATGGGAGAGAAAAAGTCGACCATAATTTTCAGGAAAGATCGATCTTTCGCGATTTTGGGGAAGAAAGATCTCAAAGCAACGCCGTACTTTATTTTTGCTCCGTCGATTGTTGGAAAACACGTGGATGCGTTCAATAAAACAGTTGAATACTTGGAAAATTCAGAAGAGAATAAAGAACTTCAGGAAAAAGAGAAGGAATATCTTAAGGATTTCGAAGGGTTACCAACTAAAGAATACAGAAAAAAATACGAAGAATTTAGAAATTCAGAAGAGTACAAAGAACTAAAAAATAAGATAAGTTCAAAAGCAAAAAAAGAGTATTTGAAAAATTTAAAAGAGTCATCAGAAAAATAATAATTTGCTTTGAATTGATTTTTCATCCATGCGTGGAATCTGCAAAATTATAATGGTATAATTGCGCGTTTTTTGGGTGTTCTGATGATATCGAAAAGAGCGTCGATTTTTTTCTCATTTTTCATTTGTGTGGCGGGGACTGTCCTTTTTTATCTCAAATATTCTGTAATGGACATCGAAGATCGTATCTACAAAGCAAAAAAAGAATTAAAAATTGAAAAAGCAAATAACCACATTTTGAAGGCTGAATGGAAAGTGCTAACGACTCCCGAAAGAGTGCAAAGGCTAGCCGTTAAGCATCTGAAAATGCGTCAAATTCATCCTCAACAACTTAAAGAATATAACCCGTTAATTTTTCACAGCAATTCGAAAAAACAAAACACTAAAAAGTTGTCGAAAATCATTTCAAAAATAGTGGCTAAAGAAAATTTGGAGGACTAGGTGTACGAAATCGGTCATAATTTGTACTCATTGACGTATCGTGCATTAAAAACTGCAAAAAAAAGAACTTTTGTTGTGATCGGTGTTTTCATCGTAGCTTTTTTGGTTTTAATAATTCGGTTGGCACAAGTTATGATTTTCAACAAAAGCGACGATGAAAATTCTCTTTATATAAGTGCACCGACGATTGCGTTTCGCGCCGATATAGTCGATCGAAATAACAACATTATCGCGACAAGTCTGCCGACTGTTTCTCTTTATGCATGCCCTCACGAAATGATCGATTTTGATGAAGCAGCAGAAAAAACTTGCGCCGTTTTTAAGGATATTGAAAAGGAAAAATTTCTGCGCCGCCTGAAAAAATCAAAAAAATTTTTGTGGGTAAAAAGAAATTTATCTCCAACTCAGGAGCAGGAAATTTTGAACCAGGGAATTCCGGGATTTCACTTTTTGAAAACCGAAAAAAGAGTTTATCCAGATAAAAATTTGCTGTCGCATGTAATCGGCGGAACTGATATCGACAACAACGGAATCGCAGGAATCGAAAAAGTTTTTGACGAAGCGCTGAAGTCTTCAACTCAACCGATTGCGCTTTCGATCGATCTGAATATTCAGCACGCTGTTCACGATGAATTGCAAAAATCAGTGAAAGAATTTCGCGCGAAAGGTGGCGCGGCAATTGTGATGAAAATCAAAACAGGAGAAATTTTTTCGCTAGTTTCGTTACCTGATTTTGATCCGAACAGAAATGAAAATCCAAATTCGCGAGAGCGTTTTAACATGGCAACTTCGTCCGCAATTGAGCCGGGATCGAGCGCAAAAATTATCAATACTGCGATGGCTTTGGAAACGAAAAAAATCACACCATTTTCTCAATACGATGCGCGATTTCCAATCAAAATCGGACGTTTTACGATTCACGATTTTCACGGTCGCGGCACTTATTTAAGCGTAGAAGAAATTCTGAAATATTCTTCCAATATCGGATCTGCAAAAATCGCATTGGATATCGGACGAGAACATCAAAAATCGTTTTTTAAGAAGGTCGGACTTTTGGATACAATCGCGTGCGAATTGGTAGAAACTCAAAAGCCACTGTATCCGAAAAATTGGGGCGAAGTGAACTCAATGACAATTGCTTTCGGACACGGAATCGCACTTAGTCCGCTGCATTTAACCACTGTTATTTCGGGAATGCTGAACAACGGAATAAAAAACAATCCGACGCTTTTAAAAAAGAATTCGACACCGTCCGGCAAAAGAATTATTTCCGAAAAAACAGCAAAACAGATCGCGATTTTGATGAGGCTAAATGTAACGGAAGGAGCAAATAAAAAAGCAGAAGTGAAAGGATATTGCGTTGGCGGAAAATCCGGAACGGCAGAAAAATTAAATCGTGGAAGATATTCTAAAACTGCGAATTATACGGGATTTATCGGTGCATTTCCGATGCCCAATCCGGAGTATTCCGTCTATGTTGTTTTGGACGAACCGCAAGCGACAAAAAAAACTCACGGCTTTCGTACTGCAGGTTGGATTGCGGCTCCGACGGCAGCAAAGATCATTCAAAGAATCGGTCCGATGTTAAATGTAATGATTTCTGAAAATCAGGAACCCGATTGGCATGAAATGTTGAGAAAGGTAAGATGAAAAAATTAGCAGATTTCTTTTCAGTTAATGATGATTTGAAAAATTTATCGATAACCGACGTCGTGGATGATTCGCGAAAAGCGGTTCCCGGCAGCATGTTTTTTGCGATCAATGGAAACACATCTGATGGAAATGTTTTTGTTCTGGACGCAATCAAAAACGGCGCAAAATTTGTAGTAACTTGTGGTGAAAAATTTTCGGCGGAAAAACGCAGCGATATTGTATTCATTTCGGTAACAAATCCTCGCAAAGAATTGGCCCGAATTTGCTCAATTTTTTGGTCTGCGAAATTCGATCATATAGTCGCCGTTACGGGTACGAACGGAAAGAGTTCTACAGTCGATATTGTTCGCCAAATTTGGATCAATTCCGGCATAAATGCAGCCAGCATCGGAACCTTGGGAATCATTACGAAAGATTCTGAAATTAAGGGAAGTTTGACGTCCCCCGGAGCTATCGCACTGCATCATATTTTCGATGACTTCAAAAAGAAAAACATCAAAAATGTCGCGATGGAAGCATCCAGCCATGGATTGGATCAACATCGTGTTGATAGCATAAAATTTTCAGTTTGCGCATTCACAAATTTCACTCAAGATCACTTAGATTATCACAAAACTTTTGAAAATTATTGGCGAGCGAAAGAAAGATTATTTTTGGAATTGGGCGGAGATTTTTTTGTAATAAATTCTGATGATATTATGAGCGAAAAAATTGAAAAAATCGCACGCGAAAAAAATATTAAATGTATAAGTTACGGGAAAAAATCCGACCAAATAAAATTAATTTCCGTTCGAGAAATCGATCAATACCAAAAAGTGAAAATTTCATTTTTCGGAAGAGAAATCGAATTTGATTTACCTTTGGCAGGGGATTTTCAAGTCTATAATTCTCTCTGCGCCATGGGAATTTGCTATGCAACGGGAATTTCTATCGACTCGATTTGTAATTCACTGAAAAAATTAAAACCAATTAGCGGAAGACTAGAGTTGGTCGGACAACATAACGGAGCAAACATCTACATCGATTATGCCCACACTCCCGACGCGTTGAAAAACGCAATTTTATCTTTGCGCAAACATACGAAAAATAGATTGATCGTAGCTTTCGGATGCGGCGGAGATCGAGACAAAGATAAACGGCACCTCATGGGAAAAATCGCACAAGAATTTTCTAACATAGTAATCGTGACGGACGACAATCCGCGAAACGAAGATCCGAGATCTATAAGAAAAATGATCCTGGATGGATGTCCCAATGCGAAAGAAATCGGTAATCGAAAAGAGGCGATAAAATTTGCTATCAATCAATTGCGGTCGGGTGATATATTATTAGTCGCGGGAAAAGGTCACGAGGATTATCAAATTTTGGCGGATGGAAAAATTCACTTCAGTGATAAAGAAATAATTTTGGATGAAATAAAATGATATTTAGCAAGGAAGAATTGTCGGAAATTTTTAAGACGAAAGTAAAAAAGGATGTCGACGACATTTGCATTGATTCACGTGAAGCAAAACCAGGAGATTTGTTTATCGCGTTGAAAGGAGAAAATGTCGACGGTCATAATTTCGTAAAATCTGCTTTCGAAAATGGCGCGGTTCTATCGTTGGTTCAGTGTAAAAATTGTGAATGCGGAGAAAATTCTATTAAGGTTAATTCAACTTACCAAGGACTGCTGGATCTCGCAAAATACAACGTCGCACAAACGAATGCAAAGTACATTGGCGTTACGGGAAGTATCGGAAAAACTACAACCAAAAATTTGATTTATCATTTGCTCTCAAAGTTTTTCCAAAATGAAATTTACGTGACGAAAAAAAATTTCAACAGCAAAATAGGTCTGCCGATATGCGCAGCGTGCATGCCTCGAAAAACCAAAATCGGAATTTTCGAAATGGGAATGGGAGCAATCGGCGACATAAAAAATCTCATTAAAATTATTGAACCAAATATTTCGATTATAACTCATATCTGCGAAACCCATTTGGAATTTTTCAACTGTGTTTGGGATATCGCGAAAGCAAAATCTGAAATTATGGAAACAAAAGTTCCGCAAGACACTATCATTATTCCAGCGGATTCTGCTTACACCGATTTTTTGAAAAACAAAGCTAAAAATTTAGGAACGAAGAATATTTTCTCCTTCGGATTCTCAAAATCCGATGCTCAAATAATTTCGCAAAATCTGTTTTCTGATAAAACGGAAGTTGTTGCAAATATTTTTGGGAAAAAAATTCGTTATTGCGTAAGTTGTCACAACGATTCAGTAATTTCAAATAGTTTGGCAGCGATTTTGGCAGCTCACGCAGCGAGTGAAATCGACCTTATGGACTTAGCAAATGAAGTTGAAAATTTTTCGTCCGCAAGTCGCCGTGGGGAAATTTTTGAAAAAAACGGAATAACAATAATTGATGATTCTTACAACGCGTGTTACACATCAGTTCGATCTGCAATAAAATCCTTAGCGAAATATTCGGGAAGAAAAATTTTAGCGATCGGAGATATGAAAGAGTTGGGAAAAGACAGTCGATTTTTTCACGAAAATCTTTCATCAACAATCGATAAATTCGGCGTAAACTTAGTTTTTGCGTGCGGAGAATTAGCAAAATATTTATTCGAGAATCTCCGTGAAGAAAAACGTGGCGGGTGGTATGAAAATTCGCAAAAATTATCGGAAAATATCGTCTCTAAAATTCAAAAAGGCGATAAAATTTTGGTAAAAGGATCAAACTCCATGTACATGAATAAAATCGTTGAGGCAATCAATCATGTTCTATAATTTATCTTCGTATTTTGATTTTATTTCCGGAATGAATTTGTTTAGATATATAACTTTTCGGACGGTTTGCGCGTTGATTACCTCGCTGCTGATTAGTTTTTTTCTCTATCCTATTTTCATCAAAAAATCGAAACGAAAACAGCCGATCAGATTAGACGGTCCTAAATCTCATGTCGAAAACAAACAGGGCACTCCGACCATGGGCGGTGCGATAATTATAGCCTCAACTATTTTTGCATCCATGCTTTGGGGAGACGTCACAAATGAGTATTTATTATTAATTTTGGGACTGACTTTTGTGTTCGCCCTACTGGGATTTATCGATGATTATTTGAAAACAAAATACAAAAATTCGAAAGGAGTTTCGGGTCGACAAAAGTTAGCGGTTCAGATAATTACGGCATTGATTTTTTCATATTTAGTCGAACAATTACGTACTCCGGAAGTCGCGGGGCATTTGACTTTTCCTTTCCTAAAAAATTTCACAATTCATAGCTCTGTGTTTTTGATTTTGTTTACGACTTTTGTAATTACCGGAAGTTCAAACGCTGTAAATCTCACCGATGGACTCGATGGGCTTGCAACTTTTCCGTCCATGCTGGTTGCGTTTTGTTTGGGAATCATGTGTTACATCACGGGACATTTTGTCTTCGCAAATTATTTGCAATTATTTTACATTCCGACCTCGGGAGAATTGTGCATTTTTTGCGGATCGATGATCGGAGCATGCTTAGGATTTCTTTGGTATAATGCACCGCCTGCAAAAATCTTTATGGGCGACACCGGATCACTGGCAATCGGAGGTGCACTGGGTGGCCTTAGTGTTATCATAAAACAAGAATTTGCTTTAGCGATTATCGGTGGATTATTTGTAATCGAAGCCGTCTCTGTAATGCTGCAAGTTTGGTATTATAAACTTACGAAAAAGCGAATTTTTTTGATGGCTCCGATTCATCACCATTTCGAGAAAAAAGGGTGGTCTGAGCCGACGGTTGTTATCAGATTTTGGATTATTTCCATAGTGTTTGCCTTAATCGGATTAGCAACTTTGAAGATTAGATAAATTTTTACAGGAACCGAGATGAAGAGGAATTTTGGCGTAGTTGGATTTGGGCAGACGGGAAAGTCGATAGTTCATTTTCTCGAAAATTGCGGGGCGAATATTTTTCTTTTCGATGATAAAACTATCGAAAATCCCTATTACAAAAATTCGGAAAATTTCGATTGGAAAAAATTGGATTTTCTCGTCGTCAGCCCCGGAATTCATCTTTGGTGGGACATACATCCTACAATAAAACAAGCTCGCAAATTTATGATCCCGATCCTCAATGATCTCGATCTTTTTCAGCCGCAAATTGACGGAAAAATTATAGCAATCACGGGCACGAACGGAAAATCTACAACGACGGCGCTAATCCATCATGTTTTTAGAAAAAAATTCAAAACGGAAATTGGCGGAAACTTCGGAAAACCTGTTTTGGATTTACAAAAGAATTCTGATTTTTATGTTTTGGAATTATCTTCTTATCAACTGGAATCTTGCAATTTTTTGGGATTCGATACGTCTGTCTTATTGAATATCACTCCCGATCATTTGACGCGGCACGGAGGAATGGCAGGATATGTCGCGTCCAAGCAAAAAATCTTTGCGAACCCAAAGAAAAATTCGACAGCAATTGTCGGAATCGATGATGATTATTGCCGACATATTTTTGATTTCATTCATTATCCGAAAATTATCAAAATTTCCGGAAAAGAAGTTCCTGAAAATGGCATCGGTTGGTATGAAAATAAACTGATTGATAACCGCGAAAATCAATTTAAAATCGTCGGAAAAAATATTCCGAAATTGGACGGAGATCACAATCGACAAAACATTGCAGCAGCTTATGCGGTATGCGTAACGAACGGTATTGAAGAGAAAATTTTCGCAGAAGGACTTTCAACTTTTTCAGGATTAGAACATCGCCAGGAATTCGTAAAATCGATCAACGGCACACAATATATAAATGACAGCAAAGCAACAAATGCAGATTCCGTCGAGCAAGCTTTGAAGCGATTTGAAAATATAATTTGGATTTTGGGCGGACGTCCAAAAGAAGATGGAATTGAAAGTTTATACCCTTATTTTTCGAAGATAAAATTTGCATTCTTAATTGGAGAAGCCGCCAAAAAATGGCATAAATTTTTGGACGAAAATCATGTCGGAAATGAAGTCGTTTTTGATTTAAAAAACGCCGTAAAAAAATCATATAAAATCGCACAAGAAAAAGATGTAGTTTTATTATCTCCGGCGTGTGCGAGCTTCGACCAATTTAAAAGCTTCGAAGATCGCGGAGAACAATTTAAAAAATTCGTAAGAGAGTTGCCGTGCTAAATTTTTCAAGAACAAATGACGGAATTTTAAGTCGCTGGTGGTGGACGGTAGATCGCTCGCTGCTATTTGGATTTCTCACAATGATTGCATTTGGAATTTTGCTTGCTGTAGCTGCCACTCCAATGGTCGCAAACCGAATTGGCATCGAGGAATTTTACTTTTTCAAAAGACATTTGTTATACATCTTGCCATCCCTCGGAATAATTTTTGTGATTTCAAATATGTCTCATCGCAACATAAAAATTCTCGCAGTTGTTTTGTTTTTCGCAGCAGTTTTTATGACCTTCATGACCTTGTTTTTCGGGGCGGAAATTAAAGGAGCGCGGCGATGGATTTCGCTTTGCGGATTTTCTATTCAGCCATCGGAATTCGCAAAACCAGCCCTGACGGTTTTGGTCGCATGGGTATTTTCTGCTCAGCAAAAAAATCCGGAAATCAACGGAAAATTCATCGCATGTTTTTTGTGGATGATCTTCGCAACAGCTTTGGTTTTGCAACCTGATTTCGGCATGTTAGTCGTTACGACAACAGTATTCGGCATACAATTATTTTTGAATGGACTACCGATAATTCTGGTTTTGGCAGCGATCATTGCAGGGGCGTCAGGATTTGTTTTGGCTTATCTGTTTTTGCCTCATGTCACAGCGCGAGTGAACAAATTTTTGGATCCTGCCGTCGGTGATCATTATCAAATTAATCGATCTCTAGAGGCATTTGCTAACGGGGGATTGTTTGGCGTCGGACCAGGCGAAGGCATCATAAAAAAGCATCTGCCGGACGCCCACGCGGATTTCGTTTTTTCGGTCCTCGGCGAGGAATTCGGATTTTTCGTCTGCGCTTTTGTAGTCATTTTGATCGGATTTATCGTCGTTCATGGAATGATTCGCGCGCTGCGCAACACAGATTTTTTTTCGCTGCTCGCGTCTGTCGGATTGCTGTCTCAATTCGGGTTGCAGTCCTTTGTAAATATGGCGTCAACTTTGCATTTGATTCCGACAAAAGGAATGACTCTTCCGTTTATGAGTTACGGTGGTTCGTCAATGTTCGCAATCAGCGTCGTAGTCGGATTGATTTTGGCATTCAGTAAACAAAAATCTTTAGCTGAAGAGTAATTTTTTGCAAAAATCGGTCTAAATATATATTTCTAGTAGTATAAATACATACCCAAGGTTGCAAACTATTTTTGTTTCATGTTAGCCTCAGAATGCGGATAGTGAGTTTTTGAGTTTAGTTAGAATTTCAAAACAGTAAATCTTCTCTCGAATCTCCTTCCGAATTGTTGCGGTTTCGCTCGGTGTGAAATCGTATGGTTTTTGTAGTACAAAGTGGAGTTATATCATGAAAAAATTGTTGTTAGGTGTTTGCGCCGCTGCGGCTTGCTGGATAAGTGACGTGGCGGGGATGAATGGAAGCGACGCTGTGTGCGAAGCCTATAGTTTGGGAAGAAGCGAAAAGGATGTTGCTTTATTGCAGTGCAAAAAGTTTCCCAATTTGGAACAGATTGAAATCGAAGACGAAGAAGCATGAGTATTTATTGGGAATAATAAGGAACGTTTTCCAAGATTAAAAAAGATAAAAGGAGTCATTAATCCATATTCTTACGGCCATAGGGTTTCTGTTTATGAATTCGATGATGAATATAGTAGTGATTATAACTGTGGAATGACAAAAATTTTACAAGGCATGACAGAATTGCCAGTTGTGGAAGAGATATATCTAAGAAACTGGGGGTTAAACTTCACAGATGGTTTACCCGAATCAATAGGAAATCTAAAGAGTTTGCGAGTGTTAAAAATCGAATATTGCTACCTGGGAGAATTGCCTGAATCAATAGGATACTTGGAAAACTTGAAAATATTAGATATTGGCAACAACGGAGGATGAACACCTGGTGGTAATTTTGGAAATTATGTCAGTACTCTACCAAAAACAATAGGAAATTTGAAAAATTTACAAATCTTAAATCTTTGCGGATCGCTCGTACAATCACTACCTGAAAGCATGAGGAAATTAAGCAAACTAAAAAAGCTTGATCTGAAAGATAATCCTGTGTTGACGCGTATTCCTGATTTTATCTGGGGAATGCCTGCACTTGAAGAAGTTCTGGTGGATGAGAAAGTGTTTCAGTCCATACAAAACGGAAAACGAATCAATAAGATAATAGATCTTCTTTCTGTATGGAGAAACCGCAAAAAATGGAGCGACGAACAACTGAGAAAATTCACTATGCCGCACATTAATGGGCGAGTTTATTTTTGACATCGCGAACCGAGTTCGAAGTCAATTAGAACTCATTCCTCAAAATCCGAAAAAATCCTGTAAAAAAACGGCAGAGGTATTCTTTGTAGGTTTTCAGAAACTAAACACGCAGAAAAAAGTAAACTCCGCGCTAAATACCCGCGCGGAGCTTCTGCAGTAGAAAAGAATAAAAACTCTATCGCCTTTTCGCGTTGAATCGAATTTTTTGTACTGACGCACTCTTCCAAAAATCTCCAAGATTCTTCAGCGTTTCCACCAAATCATCAAAAGAAGATATTCCCTTCGTCTTCAGGGCGTCCACATGCTTATCCAAGGCCTTATCTAGCTTTTTGCAAAGATCCATGCCTTTACTGGACAACTTAATCATATAGGATCGTCTATCATGTTTCGAAGATACTTGGTCAATATAGCCGTTTTGTACCATCTTTTTGAGATTGTAAGAAACGTTAGAGCCCAAGTAGCAACCTCTAGTGGTCAGTTCACCTATGGAGATTTGCTCTCCGCCTAAGTTATATAAAACCAGAGCTTGAACATTATTTATATCATCAACTTTCAAATTATCCAGTTCGCATTTGATTACCTCCAAATACAAACGGTGCAATCTTTCGATTAATGAAACAGTTTCCAAATAGCCTTCTTTCATCCTCATTCCTTTCAATTACCATCACTATAGCGCATATTTGTAAAAATTTAATTAACGTCTACCAGAATTTATAACGCATGCGAATACAATTTTCAAGATATATTATAAATATTTTGCCACCCATAGAGAAATAAAGGCAATAGCAGCTGTTTCACTTCTTAAAATATTTCGACCGAAACAGGCTAAATTCACTGACGGAATACTATTAAATTGCTCTATTTCTCGGTCTGAAAAGCCTCCTTCGGGACCTACCGCGAATATGATATTTTTTTCTATACAATGTGACATTTTAGTCGCATTTTCTTTTTCGACTCCCACCAAAATTTTTTGATTTTCGGATAAATTGCCCAGAAAATCTTTTAATTTAACTGGTTCGTAAATTTTGGGAACAGTAAGTCTCCTGGATTGTTCACAAGCTTGAATAATTATTTGCTTAACCTTTTGTTTGTTAAAGGTTTTATATTGAGTATAATCAGTAATTAAAGGATAAATATTTTGCACCCCCAATTCCGTGATTTTTTCAATCATGATCGAAAATTTATTGGGATTGATCAACGCGCAGGCGATGCTCGGACCAGTTTCATCGCGAGGCTCCCTCAATAACTTCAGAGGAGTAACAGAATTTTTCTTAACGCTCTTGATAGAACATTCCCATTCACCCGAAATATTGTTGAAAATTCGAACATGATCACTTTCTTTCAATCGCAAAACTTTGTTGGCGTGAAACATCTGCTCGGGAGAAATCGACGTATCCTCCCTGAAAATTATTTCATTTTCAATGAAAAACCTGGGAACGTGCTTCATGAAAAACTCACCACCCGCGTTTTAAATTGACGGAAAAATTCTAAATCTATCATTTTGATATGTAAGCCTTACAACCGTTATCACGCATGGCGGAAATAATCTTCTTTGCCTCAGTTTTGTTTTTGAACGGCCCCACTTGTATACGATACTTCACACCCTTATCCGGACCAAGGTCGACTTTGTAAATTTTCTTCCCTTTTCCTTTCAAAAAACGATTTTTGCGCACGAGACGATTGTATTCACTTTCGGCGGATGCCTTAGTCCCAACGGAAGCAATTTGAACCATGATACTTCCCCTGCGCGATCTGGATACTCCTTCCGCTAATTTTTGTTTACTGGTTCTGTCAGCAATCGAGTCACTGAGTCTCTTCCTCTTTTTCTTAGATGACCTGGATTTGATTGAATTATTAACGGACATATTAATTGGAGGAAGAGCTGTTTCCTCAATAGAAATTTCCGATTTATACGAATTACTTATCTTATCGGTAAGAATCTCAAGTTGTTTTCTCTCTTTCGCTGATAATCTTGTTTTTCTCTTCAATTTTCTCAGAGTTGCATTTTCCGCAGCGGTCAGAGAATCGTAATTCTCCTGATTGACTGACTGATCTATCTTCGGATGCTTCTCTATATAATTTATCTTAAATTCCTCGGGCGCCAGATCATCGAAAGCCTGAATTATTGTCTTCTTGTCTTCGGCGGACAAAGATTCCGACATATCTATTTCAGGAATCGACAACACCGCCTCAGGTTGATCTGCTATTTTTTCAACAACCTTCCTCTGATTTCCCGAAATATTGTCGTAAATGGTCTTATCCTGATGCTTCACATGATTGTTTTGCAACGGTTTTTCTTTAATTGGTGTTTTTTCCGCTTGAATTACGGGCAGTTCATCGATACTCACCGGAGTCATTCTCGAATTTAATATTCCGATAACTGCGATGAGAACCACTGCTACGGCAGTTCCTCCGATAAACAAATATTTTCGATCGTTTTTGAAAAAATGAGAAACGAGCCCACGATCAAATCCCGAGTCGGAAACGGAGTCATAACCTATGTTTTCTTCATCTTCTTCAATAAACGGACACATCACCCTAATCCCACGGAATCAAATTAAACACCTAACCAAAAACAAGCCAACCCGAAATCGAGAAAGCGGAGATTTACCCCGCTTTTCCATCATTCAGCAGAAACTCTTTTCTCGATAATTTTATCGATTAATCCGAAATCTTTAGCTTCTTCCGGAGACATAAAATTATCGCGCTCCATCGCTTTTTCAACTTCGGACAAAGCCTTTCCCGTATGCTTGACGTAGATTTTATTCAAACGCTTACGTAAATCTAAAATCTCGCGGGCATGAATTTCTATATCGGTCGCCTGACCTCGACATCCTCCCGACGGCTGGTGAATCATAACCCTTGAATTCGGCAATGAATATCTTTTTCCGGCAGCCCCCGCAGTGAGCAACAAAGAACCCATGGAGGCAGCTTGTCCCATGCAAATAGTCACAACATCCGGGCTAATATATTGCATCGTGTCGTAAATCGATAAACCGGAAGTCACTATTCCCCCCGGAGAATTGATGTAGAAGAAAATATCTTTCTTCGGATCTTCCGACTCCAAGAACAAAAATTGCGCGCAAACCAAATTTGCAGAAACATCATTGACTTCCCCGTTCAGGAAAACGATGCGCTCCTTGAGCAATCGGGAATAAATATCGAAAGATCTCTCTCCCCGACTGGTTTGCTCAATCACCATAGGAACCAAATTCATAAAGCTATCCATTTCCATCTCCTCGTTTCAATTACTCAGCTTTTTTCCGTGTTCTTTTTTTCGGAGCATCTTCCTTTGACTCGTCCTTTTTTGCAGAAGACTTTTTTGCCGTAGTTTTCGCCGCGGCTTTTTTGGTCGATTTAGTTTTTGCGCCCGAATTATTGTCCTTGAAGAAATCAAAAGGTTCTTCATCGATTGCTACTAATTCCTCGACCGAACACTTTTTTTCCTTTTTAGAAATTTCTCCCAACAAGTATTCGACTACCTTGTTCTCAAGAACCGGTCCGATAATCGCGCTGGCTGCTTCCGGACGATTGTAATACATATCGAAAATCGACTTTTCCTGTCCCGGATACATCATCGCAATATTTTTAATTGCCTGAACAACTTCGTTTCTGGAAACACGGATTTTTTCTCTTTTCGCGATTTCCGCAATTACAAAACCCAAACGAACTCGTTTAGTAGCAATCTCTCGACATTCTTTTTCAATTTCCGGAGTAAATTCTTTTTTCAAACGTTCCGCTTCCATCTTGATTTGCCTGACGACTTCTCTTTCTTCCGCGTCAATCATATTGCTAGGAACTTCAAAATCATACATTTCAGTAATTTTATCCAGAAGATCTCTCTTCATAATATCTTTCGAAATGTAATCATATTTCGCAACCGCTCTGGATTTCGCCCAGGTTTTTGCTTTCTCCAAATTTTCATATCCGATGGCTTTTGCGAACTCATCGTCCATATTAAATTCTTCACCCTTGAAAATTTTCTTAACCACGGCTGAGTAGTGAATCTTCTTCCCCGCCAAAGCGTGGTCTGAAAAATTCTCGGGATAATTTATATCGAACTCCACGGTATCGCCGATTTTTGCCCCTATCAAGTGCTTCCAGAAATCGTCAACCAAAGTCTCATCTCCGACAATGATTTCTAAATCTTCTATTTTTTCATTTTTGTGCTTTTTGATTTTGCGGATTTTCGGACGTCTTCCAAAATTTTTGTAACTTCTTCCTCTGGGATATCCACCGTGTGCTTTACGATTTCAATTTTTGAAAAATCGCAAAGTTCGAAAGAAGGAATCAACTCGAATTTCATCTCGAATTCTATTCCCTTTTTATCTTCTTTAACGATATTCGTAACGTAATTGAACGAAATCGACAACTTTTCATCTGACAAAATCTTTTTGGCGGTATTATCTATAGCTGTCTGCTTTGACTCTGCCGTAACACTTTCACCATACAAACGATTCACGACGTCGAGCGGAACCTTACCCGGACGAAAACCGTCCATTTTCACCTTTTTCGCAATTTCCCGAAGCTTATTTGCTTTTACCTGTTCCACTTCTTCCAAGGTAATCAACACATTGTAACACCGCTTAAGACCATCGCTGGTTCTGCTCAAAACCTTCATAAAAAACTCCCTTATCAACTCTTGGTGCGAGCGAAGGGACTCGAACCCCCACGGCGCAAACCACCAGAACCTAAATCTGGCGTGTCTACCAGTTCCACCACGCTCGCAGTATCACATCTTGTATGTATACCATTTATTTTATCAACAAACAAACTACTATTTGAAATAAAAGTCCATGGTCTTGGCCAACAAATCATCCATATTTACAGTAGGTTTCCAGCCTAGAATCGACTCCGCTCTTTTGACGGACGGAACACGTCTGTTGACATCTTGATATGACCTTCCGTAATAATCCGAAGAGCTTGTTACAACTATTTCGACTTTGCTCGCATTTTCTTTCAGCTTTTCA
>CADARG010000004.1:27426-48541 GCA_902790255.1 uncultured Pseudomonadota bacterium
TCCTCTATTATGTAAGCCAGATCTTTTATGCTCAACTCGTTGTATGGATTCCCTATATTGAAGATCTGTTTGTCCGCGCAATTGTTTTTATTCTCAACGATTTTAATCAACGCATCGATTCCGTCCGAAATATAAGTGAAACAACGAATCTGACTTCCGCCGTCCACCAAATTCAGATTTTTTCCGTGCAGAATATTACTCAAAAATTGAGTTACAACTCGAGAACTTCCGTTGTTCGGATTGGTGATATCATCCAAACGCGGACCGATCCAATTAAACGGACGGAACAAGGTATAATGCAAATCATACTTATTTCCCGCGGCATAAATTACACGATCCATCATCTGTTTTGAACATGAATAGATCCATCTTTGCTTACAGATCGGTCCGGTAACGCAATTTGAATTTTCTTCATCGAACTCTTCATCGTCGCACATTCCGTAAACCTCCGAAGTCGACGGAAAAATCACTCGCTTTTTGTATTTTATCGCCAATCGAACGATACGCAAATTCGCTTCGAAATCCAACTCGAAAATTCTCAACGGGTCTTGCACGTAAACTAACGGACTGGCGATCGCCGCCAAGGGAAAAACCACGTCACAATTTTTTACGCAATCTTCCATCAAATCGAAATCTTTTAAAATATCCGACTGAATAAAATTGAAACGATCCTTTCCAATTAAATGACTGATTTTTGCAGACGAAATATCCATCGCCGTAATGTTCCAATCGCTGTGTTGCTCCAAAATCGCTTCACATAGATGACTTCCGATAAAACCACCTGCCCCGACTATCAAAATATTCATTTTTTCTCTCCCAATTTTTCAAAAAATCACTTTGATTTTGCTTCCGGATTTTTCTTTTCTGATTTCTTTTCTAAAATTTCTCTGATTACAAATCGCGGATGATCGCAAACCGCAAAGTAGGCACGACCGAGATATTCTCCCAACAATCCGATTCCCAAAATGATCACACTCAGCAATAAAAACACAAACGCGAAATGCAACCCGAAACCATGATGATGCCCGACAACTTTTTTGAAAACCTCAACAAAAAAGTAGATCAAACTCGCGAAAGAAATCGTCATTCCCACCATGGTAAATGCCTGCAGCGGCGCGAGAGAAAATCCCGTCATCAAATCGAAAGTAATACGAATTAATTTATACAAATTATACTTCGAATCACCTGCTTTTCGTTCCTGATGAGTGACAGGAAAATCGATTGGGTTCCCCGCAAATTTTTGTGCTAGCGCCGTAATGAAAGTTGACGTTTCGCGAGTCTTCACGACTTCATCAATGATATACCTTTTGTAAGCGCGCAGCATACATCCGTGATCGCGCATGTGAATTCCCGTGGTCTTTGCACGGAACCAATTTACGGATTTCGATGCGTAGGTCCTGAACCAATTATCGTGACGCTTTTTCCGATATCCGCCGACAAGATCATACCCCTCTTTCATTTTCTCGAGCAGATCAGGAATTTCTTCCGGAAGATTTTGTAAATCGGCATCTAGAGTCACAACAACTTCTCCGCGCACATGCTCGAATCCTGCCAAAATCGCGACATACTGACCATAATTTCCGTTGAAAGTAATTACGCGAATCACATCCGAACGCTTTTTGAAAAGATCGCACAAAATTTGCGGAGTCTTGTCCGAACTTCCGTCATCAACGAAAATCAATTCGTAACTATGCCCGTAATTGTCCATGGTTTTTAAAACGCGAGAAGACAAATCATCCATATTTTCCTGCTCATTGAAAACAGGAATCACGATGGAAATTTCTACGTCATACTTTCCCGAATTTTGCGTCAAATTTGCGGATTTTTTCGACGTCGTTTTTTTCGCAGTTGCGGTTTTTTTTACCGTCACGGATTTTTTTACCGCAACTTTTTTGGTCGCTGTTTTTTCCTTCTTTTCCATGGAACCCTCTACTTAAAAAATTTCTTCACCATTTCGATTATGTAATCTTGATCGGATTCTTGCAACGAATAATACAACGGCAAACAAACGATACGCTCACCAACATATTCCGCTTCCGGAAAATCTCCTTTTTTGAAACCGAATTCTTTTTGATAATAACTGAACAAATGCAATGGCGTATAGTAAGGAGTTGTCCCAACGGAATTTTCCTTCAAGAAAGACATGAAATCATCGCGCTTTTTTGCATCGACTATACAAATTGGAAACAGATGCCCTGAATGCACAAAATCATACTGCGGAATTCCTTGCATCATCAATTTATCGCCCATGTCCGCAAAAGCCTCTCGGTATCTGTTTGCAAAATGACGACGTCTTTCATTCATCATCTCGACTTCGATCAATTGATGCAATCCGATTGCCGCCTGAACGTCCGACATATTGCTTTTGAATCCGGGAAAAACGACGTCATAATAGGTGCTTCCGTTTTTCGAAAATCTGTCCCAAATCGAACGATCAATTCCGTGAAATCTTTGCAAACCCAAAGTTTTCATTTCATTCTCAGAATCCAAAACGACGCACCCACCTTCGCCTGAGGTCATATTTTTGATCGGATGAAAACTGAACACCTGAATGTCTCCAAAAGTTCCGATTTTTCGTCCCTTATATGAAGTCCCGACGGCATGCGCGGAATCTTCAATCACTCGCAAATTTTTTCTTTTCGCAATTTCATAAAGCGGATCCAAATCAACCGGCAAACCCGCGTAATGCACCGGCATAATTGCCTTGGTTTTTTCCGTACAAGCTGCCTCGATTTTTTTTACGTTAATGTTAAAAGTATCTCTTTCGATATCAACAAAAACAGGACGCGCCCCCAGCATCGCAATCACATTTGCCGTCGCAACGAAGGTCAATGGAGTCGTAATAACTTCATCACCAGGTTTAATTCCGATCGCAATCAATGAAGCATGAAGTCCGGCGGTTGCCGAAGTAAAACACGCGACGTTTCTATCACCAAAATATTTACTTAATTCCGTTTCAAATTTTTGGGTCAACGGCCCCGTTGCTAACCATCCTGACTCCAAAACTTTCACAACTTCATCGATCGTCTCTTTACTAATTGTAGGTCTAGAAAGAGGAAGAAACTTTTCAACTTTTTGCAACGAAAATCACTCCTATAAAAACCAAAAAAATTCCGAAAATTCTGTAAATATTTACATCTTCTCCGAAAAAAAACCACCCGCCGACAGCCGCCAAAACGAAGGACAAACTTCCGAACGGATATAAAAAACTCAACTCAAATTGATTTAACAAATAGATCCACAACAAAAATGAAATAATAAAAATTGCGCCGCCAATCCAGATATTTATGTTACATAACATCGCCAAAAATATCCCTAAAAATGATTGGGAAAAATCTATGGCTTTAGCTCCGTTTTTCAAAAACAGCTGCGCTGCGGTGTTAATACAAACCTGAAACAAAATCAAAAAATAATTCATCATTTATTCGATATCGCCACAAAATTTTTATCAAAAACCAGAACGTTATGAACTCGCGTTCTTTCTGCAAAAATCTTTCGATAATCACCTCGCGATAATACCAAAAAAATTCGTTGCTTTGTAGTGTTCCATAATTCCCAAAATTTTTCTTCGGAAATCAATTTGCTTTTTTCCGGTTCAGAATTCGATCCGAATTCCAACTCTCCTACAAAATTTATCACGCCGGTTGTGTCATTCAAATAAACCGGGAAATCCTGATAATAATAACCGTAACAAAACACCAAATCGTTTTTAGTTTTATTCATACGAATGTGCTTAGCGACTTTTTTCGTCGTCGGTTTTTTCTCCTCTTGATAATAGGGAGCGAGTTTATTAATTGTCCACAACATATTTCCCGCTAAAAATATACAAATCACCACCGACATTTTTTTCGAAATTTTTGAAAAAATCGCAAACAAAAAAACGACGCCGATCGCAATTAGGCTTCCGATGACGACATTCAATAAAATTCTCGCATCCGCATTTTGTAACACATCGCTTACTTCGTTTCGCGCCAAATAATAAGCGATTCCGGCAGCAAAAAATAAAACGATATTTATGGAAGCTCCGATACGAAATTCCCTCTTGCTGCATTCATCAATAAATGTCGCCGTCGCCAAAGCAATCGGAGGAACGATCGGTAAAATATACGGAATTAGTTTCGAATGAGAAAAAGAAAAGAAGCCGAAAATTCCGAAAATCCAGCACGCCAAAAATATACTTTCGGATTTTTTTTCATTCGGATTGTTCGACGATTTATCAGAAATTTTTTCGATGGATTTTTTTGCTAAATTTTTCAAAGACATCAAAGAAAATCCGGTCCACGGAATCATTCCCGCTAAAATTATTGGAATGAAAAACCACTCCGGCTGATATCGGTTGTGGAATTTCGTCGTATACCGCAAAAAATGTTCCACAACAAAATAGTAATACAAAAAATCATGATTTCTTTGCGCAGCCAAAACGTGCCATGGCAAAAATATCGCGAAAAACACAAAAATTCCCGGAAGATATAAAATTTCTTTGAGTTTTTTCCAATTATTTGTGAACAAAATCCACAAAAAAACGACAAACCCTGGAAGTATTGCTCCAATAGTATTGCTCCAATCAATCCTTTGGTCAGACACGCCAAAGCTGACAAAGCGTACATCGTAATTATTAAATATTTCTTCGGAATTTTTGATTGATTCTTCTTCACAAAAGCCAGAAAAAATGACCACAAACATCCACACAATAAAACAGAAAGAACCAAATCTAAAATTATTATCCGACTATGACAATAATATATGAGACTTGTCGCAAGAATTCCCGCGGCCATAACTCCGACATTTCGCGAGTAACATTTTACCCCGACATAAAAAACGGAAAGGCATCCGAGAACCGCAAACAAAATAATCCAAAATCTCATGGAGGTTTCATTAATTCCTGCAATCTTAATCGATGCCGCTTGCATCCAATAAAACAGCGGAGGTTTTTCGAAATATTTCATTCCGTCCAAGCGCGGTGTGACATAATCTCCGGTCACAACCATTTCACGCGGAATTTCTACGTAACGACCTTCATCTGGAGATGCAAAAGGACGATTTCCCATCTCAAACGAGAAAAATATTCCTAAAATTATGATCAAAAAAGACAGACCTCTCAGACCTTTTGGCCAAACTTCGTTTTGCGTCATAGAATCACACCCAAAAAATCACAAATAAAAATCATTTCACCCCATTATCTGCAAAATTTTGACAGCACTCCTGGAGCGGGTGAAGGGAATCGAACCCTCGTCACAAGCTTGGGAAGCTTATGCTCTACCATTGAGCTACACCCGCAATAGTTGAGAGTCTATTATAACAAAAATATCTTTGCAAGTAGTTTGTTTTTCGTCTGTTTTACAGGAATGTGTGAAAATCGCAACTATATACTCAATATTTAATTAAAATTCATTATTTATTATTGTAAGATGTAGGTTTTTGTACTAATAAGTTAGAAGTAAATGTGGGAGAAATATCAATGAAGAAATTACTGATGTTATCGTTACTTGTAAGCTTTCAGAGCAGCATGGGAATGGAATCGTCAAACTTAAATGAAGAGGCTTCGTCGAGTCAGAAAAAAGTTCCGCAGCCGACCTACATGATCACAACATCTGAACATCTGAGTTTTCCAAATTCAATTGATGTAACAAATTCTTCAGCGCAAGGAATTTTTTCAATTTCCACAGCCCAAGATGAAACGGAAAAATCACCACACTTCTCGGTTCCTTCACCCAAAGGAAAATCTTCTAACCCTATATATATAATCACTCCGTCAACAAGCGGATATTTCAGTTCTGATGAGTATATCGAACCGCATTCTTTTACGTCCGGAGAAAAATTGAAAGTTCCGGCAAATTTTAAGAGAAGATATTCTACTCAAGTTGACTTGTCTCCAATCAAAAATACCGATTCAACCCTTTTTAAAGAAAAACTGGAGTTTTACGATAATTTTCCGAAAGAGGCTTTTCACGATTCTGAAATAAACCAGACCGGATGGAATGAAAAACCGAAGGAAGTCTATGTAACAATCTTGCTAGGCAGACATGTCGGCGACAAAGCGAATATGAATAAAACTGCGCATACGAGTTCGGGACACAGCGAAATAAATCTCGAAACAGTGGGTATTGATAAAGCACTTTCTTTGATGACTCTGGGATATCTTTTTAAATTTGATGCCATAGCGGCGGGAACTTCGGCTCGACACGACACAACAGCTCGCTTAATATCGTCGTTTTCTCCCGAAAAACAGGAATATAAATTGATGAAAGAATTTGACGAGCAAAAACTGGGACATCTCGGAGGAAAACACGAAAAAGATATTTTGCAAAATCCTGAATTTATCCGAATGTTCAACGACTATAATTACAAAATGAGAAAAAATGAAACGGAGGAAGACGAACACTGCGAATCAGGAAGTGAGGTAATTTCGAGATTTACCGAAGGAATAGGAAAAATAATTAATTCGGTTGGCGAATCCCGAGAAAAATATATCTCAACACATTCAAAAGATTTTCCTTCCATCCAATCAAAACAAGATTTCCTTTCAAAAAATATGTTGCTGTACATTTGTACCAGCCGATGCACTCTGAATTGGATGATAAAATATTTTACTGGAAATATGCAGTTACCTTTGCAGCTGAAAACCATCCAAAACTGTAATCTATTTTGCATAAATTATTATCCAAACAGCGGAAAATATGATGTTTTATTAAACAATGAAAACATGCCGTTATGCATTTCTCCGCTGCATTTTTCTCAATTCGCGCTGAAAAGTCCGATCTTCAGTCCTTTCATTCAAACATTCTGCCAAAGAGTTTCTCGCATTATTGAAAAGCAAGACGAGGAACAAGACAAAAAGCAGCCAATCTTAAACCAAAGTAATAGTGAAAAACTTTTGCGCACGGTATATTTAAAGATGCTGTCTCAAAGTTTCTCTTATCATCCTGAACCGAAAAGAAAAGGCAGGCAAAGAGCAAAAAGCAATTAAAAAAAGTTACCGATAACTTGAGGTATTTCGTAGCTGTTTTTTGAAAAAGGTTATTTTTGCAACTCAGTTATCGACTTCTTTGTTTTCCGCCGACTTAAATCGAAACATTTTCGATATGCTTAGGAAGACACCAGTCAGCGACTAAAATAACGTCATAACTAAGATCGCAATTCAAATATTTTGGGTGTTTTTTCAAGAAAAATTGAGATACATTGCGAATTCTAAGAAGCTGCTGCGGAGTGATTGCGATTTGGCATTTTTCTTCATTTTTGCGGGTTTTTACCTCGACAAATGAAATTTTGTTGCCGCGTTTCGCGATGATATCGATTTCTCCGCCGCTTAATTTATATCGATGTTTTAGGATGCGATACCCTTTGAGCAACAGTAATAATGTTGCGACAAATTCCCCAAAATATCCTCGAAATTCAGTTTTGCGCATCTTTGATTTCCAACGCTTTTTGATAAATCAGCTTTTTGTTCACGGAATATTTTTCGACAATGATTTTCACTGCTTCTTTTACGCGAAATTTTTGCAGAAGTTCTGCGAGTTCCGAAAAAATTTGTTTCTCATCGATTCTTTCCTCCTTATTACCCGAAACTATTACCACAAATTCTCCCGTCGGTTCATTTTCGGAAAAATGTTCGATAATTTTTGCCAGAGATCCGCGCTGAAAATCTTCATACAGTTTTGTCAACTCGCGACAAACGCAACAATTTCGGTCTCCAAAAATTTCTCGCATATCTTTCAAGGATTCCAAAATTCGCTTCGGCGATTCCAGAAAAATCAGCGTTTCAGTTTTGGATTTTACTTCCTGCAAAGCCTCATGCCGCGCGTGCCGCTTGCTCGGAAGAAATCCGCAAAACGTAAATCTGTCAGTCGGCAATCCAGAACCGCAAAGTCCGGCGATAAATGCGCAGGCCCCCGGAATCGGAACTACGGTGATGTCATTTTCGACGCACCAGTTTACCAACCGGTATCCCGGGTCGGAAATCGTCGGAGTGCCTGCATCCGAAATCAAAGAATAAATTTCTCCGCGCTCAATTTTTTCAACAACCGCCGGCATAATTTCGTTGTACTCGTGACATGCGACCAGCGGAGTATCTATCTCATAAAAATTCAGTAATTTGCGAGAATTTCGCGTGTCCTCCGCAAAAATTATCTTAGATTTTTTCAAAATATTCAGCGCACGCAAAGAAATATCAAATAAGTTTCCGATCGGCGTTGCAACCAAATACAAACCTGGTTTATCCTTTTGTTGATGGATCTTCTCGGAAATGGAGTCGATCAAATTTGGAGAAAAAAATGAAAACTGCAACGAAATTGCTCCTTCTAGTTTTGCTGGCATCATGCACTTCGAATGATACATCGAATCAAAGAATCGTACCATCGAAAATTTCATCTCACGACGCTTATTTGGAGAATTTTCAAAAGGCAGATAATTCAATTGCTCTGCTGATTCCTGTGAGCGGACCGCACAGAGAAATCGGGCAAAATGTGTTGAACGCTTGCATTTTGGGGAATCAAAATCCGAACATGGATATTTATGTAATCGATACGAATAATTATTCCGATTATCTTCAACAGTCGTCTTTCCCGAATTTAAAAGCAGTTGTCGGCCCTGTTTTTTTTCAGGAATCATACAAATTTGCTTCGATTTTTCAGAAAGTTCCGCTGTTTTCGCTATCCAACAACGTAACAGCAAACAATGGACATATTTATGCTTGCGGACTATCTCCGCAGGAAGAAATCGAGACAATTTTCAGACACCTTCGCAAAAATCGGCTGCACTCGCTTACAGTATTTGTACCAGAAGGAGATTTTTTCAAAAGCGTTTCTCTGATTATCCAAAGAGAAGCCGCAAAATATGGCATGGATGAAGAAAATTTCAATGTAATCGGATATAATTCTGAAGCGAATTTATCTGAAATCGTGCAAAATTCAAACGCTAAAGCGATTTTTTCTTTTGAGCCTGTTCAATCTGAGAAATCTCAGATATTTACTTTGAGTTCGCTCGCTCTTTCGAATTCCGAAAAATGGGAAGGCGCGATGTTTGCTTACGCGGACAGCGAAGATCAGCGAATTTTCATCGAGGAATACAAAAAAGTCTTCCATGTTGCTCCGACAGTTATAAGTCTCGCAGCCTACGATGTGATAAAAATGATCAACGAGTCTTCGATGACACATCGAGAAATGTTCGACGAGGATTATCAGGGAACTCTCGGAAATTTCAAAGTCAAAAAGGACCAAGGAATTATTCGAGATTTGAAAATGTTTAAAATCGAGAGAGCTGAAAAAGTTCCTGCGGAATCTGTCTGATCGTCCTTTTTATAGCTGGGCTTATTTGAAAATATATTAAGTAGGCATTGGGGTGTGTTTTTTGCATTCTTATGCTGGTTAACATATTGGAGTCAATCCGATTTTAACCTTTCCACATTACAATCCCAAGGGTGGGGGCAGCGGGGCTGGTAAATAGTAATTATTAACAAATAGTTAATTTAACCATTTGTTAACTTTTTGGTTTCCTTTCAGCAAGAGAAAGCGTATAACCATTTACATTTTCCATCGTTTTTGGATTTTTTGAACAGGACCAGCGGGAGAATGCACATAGCAGTTGACAATTTCCCGATTAACTAATATATCTTTCTGCAAATATTTTGAAATAGAGCGGAAATGATTAAAAAAATATTGTTGATCAGTGTGTTGATAATTTTGCATTTTAAAAGTATTGAAGCTATGAATGTGATTCCGAGTGCAGCGCTTGTCGGAGAGGGATTCAATCTGTCTCAGCCTCTTAACAATTGGAAAAAACTTTCTCCCCTGACGAACAAGGAGATGAGGATTTACAACAAAACCTGGAATTACGGGGCGACTTTGTATCGCAATAAAACGAACTTGGCGGACATTTTTTGCGACGTATGCTGCGATTTGTCATTCAGAATGGTGAAAAAAGACGACGGCATTGTGTACGGCAAATCTGCGACCAATCCCAACATGATTTTCATAAAAGATCTCGCCGTCGCAAATTTGTTTTTTCGACAAAATTCCGAAAAATACGCGGTGACCAATTTTTTGAACAATGTCGGATATCCGAGGGAATTCACGTTTGAAATGCGAGAGCAAATCAGGAAACAGATCAGGACGCTGGCGGAGGATCCCGTGGGATGCAAGCTTCTTCGCATCACGACGGCGAAAGTTGCAACGGGCAATCTTCCCAAGTTGATTTTTGTTCCGATGCAAAAGGATTCCGAAACCGTCGCCGATGACGGCATGAATATCCATTTCGGAAAGTACGGCTGGCAGATAGAATCGGATAAATTTATGTCACGAATCCGTTTTGCGCGCAGTCCGAGGCAGAAAATCTTCGAAATGAAAAATCGTGTTTTTGATTTTCAAAAATATTCCGAGATGAAGCTGCCGAATTATCGTTATGTTTTGTTTTCTCCAGAGAATTTTTTTGATCGCCCAACAGTTAACGCCGTAAGAACAATCGGTCTGACGTTTGAATTTTTTCACACGCAACTACCTGAGGATGCCACTTTTTTCCGCACGGTAGTCCGTTCGCTGTTTCCTCATAGATCCGATAGTCAAACAAACATAAAAGCGAGATTGAATCTCAAAAAGAAGAAATTTTCTGAAAAATTAATCCGAAAATTCAATAAAGCATTGGCATTAATGACTGAGGCGGATTGTCTGACAGAAAAATTAACTCCGCAGGTTTTTCAGCAAATACGAAAATTGGGCGGCATAAAAAGCTACTCGGAACTTTTCGTTGAAAAAATGTCTCAGTCCGCCAGATTGGAGAATATAGAAAATTTGGTGGCATCCTATTACGGCAACGACGATGAATTCCGAACACAATACGGGTTGACCGCGAACGGATTTGACGCGCTGAACGAGTCATCTTATCTGTCTCACAGATATCATTGGATCAGAGCGGTTAATGTAATTCGTCGGAAAAGTTTTGCGGACATATACCAAGATTTTGTTCAGGAACAGGGCGATTTCGATTTATATTCCTATTATTTATCTCCGAATTCCACGATAAAATTTCCGCAGTTCGGGGTGAATCAATATCAATGCGCTGACGATCCGGACATTATATCGGAAGAAAATGAAGGGCAATATCAAAAAACAAAGAAGACAAACAAGGTAAGATTTTTACCGCAAGAACCTAATGGAAGAAGTCATAATTTTTGCAAAATTTGATCAATTTTCCGCGAAAAAAGGAGAAAAATCTGAAAAAAACAACAAAAATGAGAAAAAACCAAAAAAACATGGAAAAAATGAAAAAATCACAATCGCAAAAGACATCTTAACTTAGCGGAACGAGATTTCGGATTGTTTTTTATTTCCTCCTCACTCGGAACAATTGGTTTTTTTGTAATCACTTGGAAAACCTCTTTTTGATATCCGCATTCTCTGAAAAATGATTTAACAATACGATCCTCCAAAGAATGGAAACTCACAACGACAATTTTCCCTCCCGAATTCAGCAATTCCATAGATTCTTGCAGGATAATTTTCAGCTCTTCCAGCTCCCTGTTCACAAAAATTCTCAATGCCTGAAAAGTTTTCGTTGCCTGATCAATTTTCCCCTTTCGTCTCACGCAGGAACGTATAGTATTCGCCAAGTCTTCGGCAGTTTTGATATCGTGCAAATTTTTCTTGATGGTTCTCGCTATACGTCGTGAAAATCTTTCTTCACCAAAAAAGTAAATTATGTTGGCGAGTTGCTCTTCTGAACAGCGGCAAATGACGTTCATCGCCGTATCGTCGCATAGCCCCATGGTCATATCGAGATTTCCTTTGGCGTTAAAAGAAAATCCGCGAGATTCATCTTCCAACTGAAAATTCGAAAGCCCCAAATCGAGAACAATTCCGTCAAGTTTCTTAATATTTTGTTGAGCCAAAATCTTTTTGATGCCGCTGAACTTGGAATGGAAAAAAGAAAATCTCGAAGGAAATTCCTTCTGCAATTTTTCCGCGATTGGAATCACTAATTCATCGCGATCGCAAGCTACAACGGAACAATTGGCTTTTTTTAAAATCGCCCTGGAATATCCGCCTCCGCCGAAGGTTCCGTCGAAATAAATTTTTCCATCGGATGGATCCAGGAAATTCAAAACTTCATTCAACAATACAGGAATATGTTTACTCATTTTTCAGTAACCTCTATAACAGTCCACAGATCGTTCCCGACGATTTTAAACCTTCGTCGAAGCATTATAATGCGGCACCGAAAATATGTACATAATTATCTCGATGATTTTAAAAAAGCAAAATTTAAACATAGTGCTGCGCGGAATTTTTTGTTTGTGATCTGCCATTCAACGAAGTATAATTTCAGCGCGTTCTGAGAAAGAAAAGATGAAGACTATTGCGGTTATCAATCAAAAAGGTGGAGTCGGAAAAACTACGACGACAATAAATCTGGCGACAGCTTTGGCGGCGGCAGGAAAGAGAGTTCTCGTTGTGGACCTTGATCCTCAGGGAAATGCTTCTACCGGATTGGGACTGCCGAAACTTCGAGGACTGGAGAGCAGTTACGGAGTTTTGCTCGGATTGGTTCAACCGAAAGACGTGATCCAAGAGACCTACGTGAAAGGATTGTGGGTAATTTCTTCCACGATAGATTTAGCGGCTGCTGAGGTCGAGTTGTTTCAGCAAAATGACCGCGAAAGCAAATTGAAAAACGCGCTGATGAGTTTAGATTTCGACTACATTTTCATCGATTGTCCTCCGGGATTCGGATTGATAAATATTAATTCGCTGAACGCTTCGAACAAAATTATTATTCCGCTGCAGTGTGAATTTTACGCGCTGGAAGGTCTGACTCAGCTGTTTAACACGATTCAGAGCGTTCGCAGTACGATCAACAAAAATCTGATGGTCGGCGGAATTTTGCTCACGATGTACGACCGCCGCAACAATTTAAGTCGGACGATCGAAGACGACGTAAGGAATCATTTCGGAAATTTGGTTTTCGACACGATAATCCCGAGAAATGTCCGCATAAGTGAGGCATCGTCTTACGGGCGTCCCGTAATACTTCACGATATGAGATCGAGTGGGGCGATATCCTACATAGAATTAGCTCGCGAATTTTTGAGAAGGGAATCAAATGGCAAATAAAAGTCTCGGGCGCGGTCTGTCTGCTTTTTTACAAACTGAATTCGACATAGATTCTGCTTCGGCAAACGGCGGTAGCGTCATAAAAATCAATCTGGACAAAATCAAGGCGAATCCTTACCAGCCGAGACAATTTTTCGATGACGAACAGCTGCGATCGTTGGCTTCTTCTATAAAAAGAAAGGGTGTTTTTCAGCCGATTTTGGTCCAAAAATTATCGGACGGATCTTATCAGTTGGTGGCGGGTGAAAGACGCATGCGAGCGTCGCAAATTGCGGGGCTGGAGGAAATTCCGGCAATCATTACGGATTTTTCTCCCGAAGAACAGCTGGAAATCGCGATTCTCGAAAATGTTCAGAGGGAAAATCTGAATCCGATCGAAGAGGCGGAGGGCTACAAGCGGTTGCTGGACGAGTTCAATCACACTCAGGAGCAGTTGGCGGAAATTATCGGAAAAAGCCGCAGTCATATTTCTAATGTAATGAGGCTCTTGAATCTTCCCGATGACGTAAAGCAGTTGATTAAGGAGGGAAAGCTGTCCTTCGGTCATGCACGAGCTTTGGTGACTTCCGATAATGCTTCGGAGGTGGCTCGAGAAATTTTGAACGATTCTTTGAATGTACGTGACACGGAAAAGTTGGTAAGGCGTAGAAAAAATCCTCAGGTGGAAAAAACGAAAGACTCGAATAGTCGGAATTCGGACGAGCACTCAGATAAGTATAATGCTTCTCTTCAGGAATTGTCTTCTTATGTCGATCCTGAGATTTTAAATATATCTCATCAAATCGCGGAGCTTTCCGGCTTGAAGACAAACGTAAAACTAAAAGGAAATAACAGCGGAATCATTGAGTTGAGTTTCGAAAATTTCAATCAGCTCGATAAATTTATACAGAAAATGAATCATTAGGCAGATAAATGGGCGTAGTAAAATCAGCATGCACGGTTGGAGTTTTTACTCTTTTCAGCAGATTTGTAGGATACACACGCGAATGCCTCATGGCGGCTTTCTTAGGTGCCGGAATGTACACGGATTGCCTGCTGATCGCGGTGAGATTAGCCAATGTTTTTCGCAGAATTTTTGCAGAAGGTGCTTTTAACGCGTCGTTTCTTCCGAGATTTTCCAATGTCTTGTATAAAGATGGAAAAGACAGTGCGAATCAAGTACTCTCGGATGTTTTCAGCTGTCTGTCGATCATTTTGATGATATTTGTAACCACGGTTTTGGTATTTTTTCCGTCGGTGGTGGAGGTAGTGGCCAAGGGCTTTGATGTTTTCAGTGAAAAATTCGGATTAACTGTGAGGTTAGGGCGGATTTGTTTTCCGTTTTTGATTTTTATTTCTCTGAGTTCTTTGTGTGCCGGAGTGCTGAACACTCTCAATAAATTTGCTTTGCCAGCAGCTTTGCACTGTTTACCGAGCTTAGTCAACGGAACGGCTCTTGTTATCTGTCATTTCATCGGCTTGGATAAATATATCACAGTGCATGTGCTATCGGTGTGCGTGTTGATAGCAGGTATTTTACATACTTCCATTTTATTTTGCGCGGTGAAACATTATAAATTTGATTTGAAATTCAATTTTCATTGTTGGACTCCTGCCGTAAAAGATGTCATGAAAAATATGATTCCGGGAATTATCGGCGCGGGGGTTTGGCAGCTGAACATGTTGGTGGACATCTCAATTGCTTCTTATCTTCCTACGGGAACCATAACTTGTATGAATCTAGCGGATAGGTTGAATCAATTTCCGTTGGCAACTTTGGGAATTGCTTTAAGTACGGCACTACTTCCGATGTTATCGAATTGCTTGGCGACAAAAGATTACAAAAGGGCTGAAACCGAAATGCAGCAAGGACTTCTGTTTGCTTTCTTTTTGACTTTTTTTGCAACCACAATTCTGATTTCCTGCAATGATGTCCTTGTGGCAGTGGCGTTTCAACGGGGATTATTCGGACCGGAAGAAGTTCAAATTACCGCAAGCGCCTTGGTGGGATTCGCGTTAGGACTTCCGTTTTATGTGCTGTCGAAAGTTTATGCTGCGGTTTATTTTGCGGCAAAGGATACGAAAACTCCTGTGATTTTCGCGGCAATTTCTGTTGTTGTAAATCTGGTTTGTTTGGTAGTTCTTGTCCCGTTTTTCAAATATTTCGGACTGGCTTTGTGTACCGCAATATCAGCCATGGTAAACGCGTTTTTGCTGGTCTGCTTTTCGGATAAAAATTTGCGGATCAGTTGGTCGAGTTCGTTTTTTTATAAAATCAGCGCTCAAATTGCGGCAGCAGCGGTAACATTTTTTGCTTTGCGGCAATTTGCCGGGCTGGTTTGGTTCCCCGATTTGGGTAGTTCTCCGAAGAAGTGGTTAATATTTTTCTCGCTGTTTTGTGTCGGGAGTATCGTGTTTATGTTGACCATAATGTCCTTTTTGTTTGTTACCAAACAGAAAAATTGGAAACTTTGGAAAAAAGAAGCTTGGGTCTAGCCGTACATTAGAATTTGTTAACGATTTTTTAACCAATACCTGTGAAAATGCTCACATATGGTTTTTATTGTTAGGAGTGTGTTATGAAGTGGTTTGCCAAAAAGGTATTTGACGGGGGGGGGGTAAGAACCTAAAAAACCAAGAAAAATCATATAGTTATATTTGTAATTTTCTCAAAAAATTTAAAAATCTTTACCAAAAATTAACTTTTACGCAATATGATAGAATCGGAGGGGTAGAACCTCGCGCCCAGGATGATTCTGAAGTTGATATTTTTAAATACTCCTTGACTACGGTATGCAGGGAAATAAAAAAAATCATTAAAGAATTAAAATGCAAACTGTCGGATAGGAGTACTCTAATACCGCCTGCAGGAACATCCTGCAAAGGCTCAATCCTCATCGAGTTCGCGATTTGCATGCCCGTGCTGATTATTTTGCTGTTTTATATTCATGATTTGGTGAAAATTAAAAGATATTATTCGCAAACTGAGTTCGTCGCGCAGCAAATGGCGAATATCATTCAGAATATCGCAAAGAAAAGGGTGGCGGAAGGACAAGCTGTTGCTATCAGAGATGTAGTACGTGCCGCAAAACTAGCATATCTAAGTATTTATCCGGGCACTACCATGTATCGCAACGATCCGGAACGCAAATATTTCCACGTACCTAGAGTTTTCGTATATTACGTAGAAGGGGATGGCAATGGCAAAGCTTCATGTAAATGGGGATTGTGGATACACACCAGAAGATCAGATGTAGGAAAATGGAATTATGGAACTTTTACAAGTAGTGATACTAATAGCACCGTTACTATGGGAGAGAACGTAGATCCGTCAAGCATTTACCCTACACTCAAAATAAATGAAAAATCTAAAGTTATAATAGAGACTCAGCTGTCGTGGAGTTCCGACAATTCCGAGTATACGGATGTAAATGGGAAAAAAGCAAATTCTGCACGAGAAGCTTTCGGATGTTTCCTCGTAACTCCTAAGCTTCACAAAGGTACCGCATATTTCCCGTCAGTTGTAATATTTACCCCATATGGAGGATTCTCCAAGACTGTAATCACAGGGGCGTAAACCAAACGTAACATGGGAAGAAAATACTTTGGCGTTTTTTATGAGAAAATTTCCAGATGTATACTAAAAAGAACTGTAAAGTACTGTTTTGAGATTTTTTCAAAATTATTGCTGATATTGTGGAAAAATAGTTTTTCAATAAACCTTTGATTAATTTATATTAATGGAAATTTCTGATTTTAATTTACAATTTTTTTACCTTTATAAAAAAATAATTGCAATCAGTAAAGTTTATCATTATAATCTCTCTGTTTTTATTAATTTACGGAGAATATAAATGTCTGATGGCAAAAATGCAGAGCCTCAGGAATTCACGGGCTTGAGGTCGATATTCTGGCCTATTCATTCTTACGAATTGAAGAAATTCCTGCCTATGGCTTTCATGATGATGGGAATTTTATTCAATTACAGTGTCATGAGAGGATTGAAAGACTCCTTGGTGGTTACAAACATGGGAGCAGAAGCTATTCCTACTCTGAAATTATGGTTTGTTTTACCTGCTGCTGTTTTATTTATGATAGCTTATTCAAAACTATCAAACGTGTTTTCGAAGAATGGCGTGTTTTACGCGGTTGTTTCGTTTTTCTTGGCCTACTTTGCTTTATTCGCAGTAGTTTTATACCCTTGTAAAGACGCATTAACACCTGATATTCTTTCTGGAGTTTCAGGAGAATTTGCAAAGAGTATCTTGCTTCCTATCCAGGGATGGGTGTTTTCATCCTTCTATGTAATGGCGGAGCTCTGGGGAAGCGCGATGATCAGCTTGATGTTCTGGCGTTTTGCTAACGATGTTACTTCGATAAAACAGTCAAAAAGATTCTACGCAATGTTTGGATTCGTTGCTAATGGTGCTTTGATTGTTTCCGGAGGTGTTTTGAAAACCGTAAAGGACATCAGTGCAGTTAGCGGAATTGCTGTTGCTATTTGCGTTTTCATTATTGCTGTTTACTACTGGTTGAATAATTATGTATTGACGGATCCTCGTTTCTTTAATCCTGATGAAGTTAAGAAACCAAAGAAAAAAGTAAAGCTCAGTCTTGGTGAGAGTTTGAAATACATTGCGACTTCGAAGTACTTAGGATACATCGCTCTGTTGGTTATCTGTTATGGAATCAGCATTAACTTGGTTGAGGTTATGTGGAAAGATCAGGTGAAGATTCTTTGCCCGACCCCAGCTCAGTTCAGCGGATTTATGGGCGGATTACAAATCTGGACTGGTATGGCGACAATATTCTTCATGTTGGTTGGTGCTAATATTTTGCGTCGTTGTTCTTGGTTTACTGCGGCGATGATGACTCCGTTGATGGTATTTGTTACTGGATTGATTTTCTTCGGATGCATCATCTTCAAAGATGCTATGGGACCTGTCGTTGCATCTTGCTGTTCTTTGACAGTGTTAGAAGTCATTGCTTACGTCGGATTAGCTCAGAATGTCCTGGCGAAAGGTGTGAAATACTCGCTGTTCGATTCTACAAAAGAAATGAGCTACATTCCGTTGGATGACGAATTGAAGTCCAAAGGAAAAGCCGCTGTTGACGTTATCGGTGGAAGAGCCGGAAAGTCCGGTGGTGCAGCGATTAACTTCATTCTGTTGAATGTAATATTTATTGGATCCAAATTAGCGGAAATAGCTCCGGTAATTGCAGGTATCTTTGCTGTAATTATGATGATTTGGTTCTTTGCTGTTCGCGGATTGAACGTGGAATTCTTGAAGATTACGTCTCACAAAGACGAAGACAAGAAAGCAAAAGCAGCTTAAAAAGTTTCCTTTCTTTTATATCTCAAAGCCTCTCCGGAGGCTTTTTTAATTTCCAAACGCTGTAATTCTCTTTTTTCGTCACCAATTCTCGGTCGAAATTCTCTAAATATTTTGCATCGATAAATGTGTCTGCATCGTGTTCTTGATCGACTTGAGTAATAATCGCTTCATCAACTAAATCTTTTCGTAAAGCATAGTTGTACAGCTGCGCGCCGCCGATAATCCAGGCGTCGGGATAATGCTCAACGGCTTCTTCCAAGGTCGTAAAACAAATTGCGTTCGAGATATTCGTTTTTGTAATCACGCAATTAATTCGATTTTTCAGCGGAAAGTTTTTATGCGAAAAAAAAGTGTTTTTTCCCATTATTACAACAGAATTTTGGGTTAATTTGCGAAAAAATGCGCGATCTTCATCAAATTCCCACGGAATTTCTCCGTTTTTTGATAATCCGAAATTTTTTTCAACAATTGCAATCAGTTTTTTCATCGCTCTTATTTTAATTCAAATTGCTAAAATTTGTAATTCATAATAGAATAGTAGAGGAGGTTTTTTATGAGATATACATCTTTAATTCTTTTCACGTTGATTGTTTACAGTTCATTTGCTGAAGTTTCGTCGACCGAAAATTTGAATCAAAAAACGAAAATTTCGGTAGAAAAACACAAAAATTTATCAGAAAAAGCAAAAATTTCGACAAAAACACAGGATAATTCACCAGAAAAAATGAAAATTTCGACAAAACAGGAAGTGAATCTCGAAAAAAAATCCGAGGGTAAAAAAGAAAATGCCGACAAGGATGAAGTTTCGAATAACGCCTTGAAGATAATCCAGCATTTGGTTATTAATTGCCCTTTGGACCGAAGTCTAAGCCAGAACGAAGTTTTTGCGGAATTACGGACGGTGTTTTCGGAGCAAGAATTTTCCTCCGAAGAGCTGATGATTCTCATCGAAGATGCAATGGAAATTAAGAAAAAATATCTGCTGATTTTCGAGTTCGTAGTCAGAGGTGAGTACGCTCGCCGGACGATACGGGAAGGAATCAATGTCGATAAGGCACTGTTGATCGCGAGTTCCGAATATATCCAATTGCCTAAATTTATTTTGAGAAAAAATGTCGACAACGCTAAACTTGACGATGTTCTTTCGGATTTGGGTTGCGGCATTGTCTGGAAAGATCGCGCGAAGTTTTCGTTCGTGCTCCGTAAATATTTCGGAAAAGAAGACTTGAAAATCAATGAGAAGGCGTATTCCTCAAGGCGAGTTCGAAATTATCTGAAATTAATCGAGAGGATCGACAAATTTTTCGAAAAATCGTACTCCCATCTGATTTATCTCATTGCGCAGGATTTTTATTACGCAGAAGTTTCACAGGAAAAAATCCAAAAAATTTTCTCTTTTTCCGATGAAGAGTTGAAATCTTTGATAAAACCACGCAATTATAGGTGAATTTAACAGAATATTAGTTTTTTTGCGTCATAATGGTATCAGAAGTAGGATATCGAGAAATGATGAGGACATTAGTTTTATTTTTATTTGTGTTGTTTTTTGATTCGAATGCGGATTTCAGCGTCGAAGGTGTAAAAGGTTGGTTCAAAGAGATGTTCCTTAAAGGATCTTCCGAGATCAGAACCGGTATAGAAAAATTAAGATCTTCATCCGCAGGAAAAACTGTGGGAAATTTTCTGGACCAAACAAAAGATACTTTGCGGGAAAACCGCAGCGGGACGATAACTCTCGAATTTCAGGAGGCGCGCAAAAATTTCGCGGATTATGCGACCAAGCTAAACAAAGAGCTGGATGAAGATATTCGCTCGTTGAGTCAACTGAAGGATATTCAATATCATGACAGAGTTGTCGTATACAAAAACGGAAAGTATTACGTCGTGGCGTTGGAAAAATGTCTGGCTAAAAGAATAGAAAACTTTGTCGAGGCGAAAGCGATGAAAGAAGCTGCTGACAGCAACATGAATAACATCACGAACATACTAACCGACGAGCTTATTTATTCTTATGTTGCAGATCTACGAGAGGCGTATGAAGCTTTCAACAAAGCATTCGAAAGAATGGAAGACAGACTGAAGGCAGAAAAATAGCATCGCCGCATCTGAAGGAGAAAAAAGGAAAGAAACTTGTTTGACATTATTTTGGGAATTACGTGTCTTTTTGAATATTTTTTCAGATATATCGGCGCGGTCCGGTTGGAATCTACCCTGTACTCTTTCAATTCGGATATTTTAAACTATTTCAACTCTCACCAAATAATGTATTCTGTATACGGTTTCGGTTCATTAGTTGCCATGATCATTTTTTGCCGAAAAGAATTGAGGGAATTACCTTCTTCCCTTCTGAAATTTGTTCGGTCTCCAAGTACTAATCCCGAAATGTTGAAAAAAATTAAAAGATTTTGCATATTAGTTATGCCATGCGCCGCGGTCTATCTTTTGTTTTCAATAACTCACAAATCCTTGATAAATCTTCTGCCGAACCGCGGATTTTGGCTTTGGATTCCTAGATAGTGTCGTCACAAAAAAATCATGTTATACTGAGACCAAAGAAGTAGTAGATGTAGGATCAAAATGGAAGACGAAAGCATACACAGACACGACATATCAGATGAATTTTGGAGCAAGTTGGAACCAATATTACCGGGAAGAAAAGGCAGTTGGGGAGGCAAGGCGCAAGACAACCGTAGGTTTATA
>CADARG010000005.1 GCA_902790255.1 uncultured Pseudomonadota bacterium
CGCTACCAGATACTGCAAAAACCTGTCTTCATTCCTTGCTGCTGTTCAGATCAGATGCTTGGCTGTTTGGGGCAATATCTTGTGACGACAGGATCTAAGGGGTTTTGTTCTTTTTTGAAGAGAGTTTATTCAGAACTCTCTTCTTAAAGATGTTCGGTTCAATTAAGTTAACTGCGCGTTATACAGTGATGAGTAAATTCCGTCTTTTTTACGAATAAGTTGGTTGTGTGTGCCAATTTCAACGATTTCTCCGTAATTTACGACTGCGATTTTATCTGCATTGCGAACGGTAGATAAACGGTGAGCAATAACCAACACTGTTTTATCTTGCATAAGATTATCGATGGCTTTCTGGACAATGGCCTCGGATTTATTGTCCAATGCGGAAGTCGCTTCATCTAAAATGACGATAGGGGCATTTTTTATGAAGGCTCGGGCGATCGCAACTCGTTGTTTTTGCCCGCCGGACAGCAAAACACCTCTCTCTCCGATCTTTGTATCCAATCCTTTTTTCAAACCACCTATAAATTCATCGAGGCAAGCAGATTTAATTGCAGACTGTAATTCTTGTTCCGTTGCATCTTCTTTCCCCAACAGAATATTTTCGCGAATTGTTCCGTTAAACAGGAAGTTATCCTGAAAAACGACGGAAATTTTGTCTCGCAAAGAATCCAGCTCTAAATCTCGGATGTCTTTTCCATCTACCTCGATACCTCCACCGGTTACGTCATAAAATCGCGAGAGCAAGTTGACCAAGGTTGTCTTGCCGCCTCCGGAATTTCCAACAAAAGCCACCGTTTCGCCCAATTTTATTTTCAGATTTATGTGTTTCAGGACAGGGCGATCCTTTACGTACTCAAAACACACGTCCTTATATTCAATTCCATCAGAAATTTTTTTCAGAATTTTTGCCTGAGATTTACTTCGTATTTTCGGATCGGCGCGCAAAAGCGAAAAGACCCTTTCCATGGCTAGGAACGATAACTGCACTGCGTTGAGATCGTTGCCCATTGACTTTATTGGTTGATACAGCATTATAACAGATGCTATGAAAGCGGCAAATCCTCCGGCGGTCAGCATTCCTTTTCCTATCAAGTAATTTCCTGAGAAAATTATCAGAGCAATACCGCATCCGATTACAAAGTGCATAATGGGAGACAAAATTCCCGTACGTTGCACCATTTTTATCATTATTTTGAAAGTTTCAGACAGTACATAGGTGAACTTTTTCTCCTGGTAATTATAAAGATTATAGGACGAAATGATTCGATTTCCGTTGAAAGATTCTATATACTGCGAGGTAATTGCTCCTCCTGCCATGACCGATTTCCCGGATAAATCAGAAATTCTTTTGCGAATGGTTGTTAATGGACAAAGAGCTATCAACAAAACAATTATTGCAACAATTGCCAACTGCCAAGAAATTACCAACATTGCAGTAATATAAGACAGCGAAGTAAATATTCTTGTCGAGAACATCTTTAAATTATTCAATAAACCCGAGCACGCAGCATCGACGTCATTGTTAAACCTCATTTGAATGGTTCCGGAAACGCTTTGATCGAAGAATTCCGCGTCACACCTCATCAATTTTTTGAAAAGGTCGAATTTTAATCCGTTACTGATTTTTGCTCCGACCCACGCATTCATATAAGTTGCAAGATAGGTGAAACTACTTTGTAGCAGTGTGAATCCGATGATTAACAACGGCATAATCTTGGTTAGCATAGAAACATTTCCGTGCGTTATGGAATCTATATAGGTTTTCATGGCCCACGGAATTACTGCTTCCAAAGATCCTACAGGGATTGTTACCAATACCGCCAATAACGCTCGTCCCCAATACGGTTTTACGTACGGGTAAATATTTTTGTAATTTTGAAATACATACGACCTTTGTATTTTCCTTATAAATTTTCTAAACATGGTACTCATACTTAATGTCCCGGAATTGTACCACGACGAAAGCAATTTGGTCCAGGAATTAAAACGATTCAGCAAAAATTATATATCCTGAGGCAATAGAACAACAGTATCTTCAGGATAGCAAAAACCAAGAACCCTTTCGGCTTGCTCCTCCAGTAAATCCAAGTCCAGATTATCAGATCTCATACCACTAATTTTTGTGTTCAAAAACTCGTTTTCTTTTTTGATTTTAGTTAACTCGGATTCCAAATCATCTGCCTCGCGACTAAGAATTGTCCAAGATATAACGCCTCTACCCCCGATAACGATGTGATAAACAAAATACCCTGCAATACAAATCCAAATCAAATTTAAAAATACCGATTTAATATTGTTTCTCGCAGATAGCGACAACACTTCAGCAACTCATATCTTGATACGGAGTTGACTTCGCTAATTCATCGAATTTTTTCATGGTGATCAGGAAATCTTTCACAACATGCAGCGGAACCATATTCGGACCGTCCGAAAAAGCATTTTTCGGATCAAAATGGGTCTCAATGTACAGGGCCGCGACGCCGATTGACATAGCAGATCTCGCCAATGACTCGACAAAATCTCTGTTGCCTCCTGAAGCTCCACCTAACCCTCCCGGCTCTTGCACTGAATGAGTTGCGTCGAATACCACAGGATATCCGAAATTTTTCATTACCTGCAACGATCTCATATCTGATACCAAGCGATTATAGCCAAAACAGGTACCCCTTTCGCATAGTAGTACATTTTCGTTGCCTGACATTGTAACCTTTTTGTAAACATTTTCCATGTCCCACGGCGCAAGGAACTGCCCCTTTTTGATTTCGATGACTTTCCCCGTTTTTGCTGCAGCTATCAACAGATCGGTTTGACGACACAAAAACGCAGGAATTTGCAAAATATCAACAACTTCTGAAACTTCCGAGCATTGCTGGGACTCGTGGACATCCGTAACAATCAAACAACCAAACTTTTCTTTCAACTCTCGGAAAATTTTGAGAGCTTCTCCCATCGGCACGCCACGGCGAGCATTTAGACTTGTCCGATTTGCCTTATCGAAAGAACTTTTAAAAATAAAAGGGATTCTTAGTTCATTAGTAGTTTTTATCAGCGATTCTGCGCATCGAAACGCGACATCTCGACTTTCCAAGGCACACGGACCTGCTATAAGAACAAAAGGCAAGTTATTCGCGATAGAAATACTTCCAGCTTTAACTACTTTCATCGCAACCTCTTACTTTTTTGCTGAATTCTTTGAATTTGGTTTTGTCGAGGTTGGCTTGACCGGAGCTGTTTGCTTCTGATCAGGCTTTTTTATTTTGCTCAAATCAGATGATGGTTTCGGCATCGGTTGACCTTCCTTATATTCTTTATTCGGACTTTCTTTTACCGGCAGTACGCTCTCGTTAGCGACCCTGTCGATAACGGAAACTTTTGCAGGTTTGTTTTTTGTGATTTTTGCCATAACAAGGCAGTTAATCATAAATATGGTCATTAAAATAGCTGTAGACTTAGTCAAAATGTTGGCTTGTCCTCGAACCGAAAACATTCCACTGGCAGCACCACCACCACTGGATCCCAGAGCTCCATCAGAATCGTGCTTTTGTAGCAAAACCAACCCTATAATTGCTAACGTAAGAGCAAAATGTAAACCCAATAAAACCGATAGCATAGTAACTCCCTATTCAAACTCGATTGCACAATTAGGACAGACTGATGCACAACATCCGCAATTTAAGCAAACTTCCTTATCGATGACAACTTTGCCATCTTTTTCTGAAATTCCTTTTACGGGACAAACTTCCGCGCACTCCAAGCACTTTTGGCACTTTTCAGCAATAATTTTCACAGTCCTACCTCAAATAACGTCGCACAATGATAACTTTTTTCAAACTAAAGAGCAAGAAGAAGAGAAGGTTATTTGTGAAAGGATAATTATCGATTTTTCAGCCTTCAGTATATATCTTTCAGTTAATAAAAAATGTTTTTCAAAAACATTAACCATTTATTAATAAACATCGGCACAAGATTGATGTCAGAGAATTAGGGGTAAAAAAGTGAAAAAGATTCTGTTTGTTTTTGCAATTTGTATTCCAAGTTTTGCGATGAATTCTTATGAGACTCGGCTGAAAGATGTCGAAAATATTCTGTATGATGAAATAGATTCTGTGACAGAGAAGATAATAACTCCGGGACTAAAAACAAAAGTGGGAGAAATACAGAGTGTTTTATATGATGAAATAGATCCTGTGACAGAGAAGATAATAACTCCGGGACTAAAAACGAAAGTAGATGAGATTGATACCACTCTGAAGAATGAAGGAATTCCGGGACTAAAAACAAAAGTAGATGGGATTGATACCATTCTGAAGAATGAAGGAATTCCGGGACTAAAAACAAAAGTAGATGGGATTGATACCATTCTGAAGAATGAAGGAATTCCGGGACTAAAATCGCAAGTGAATAACATCAAGGACATTCTAAGTAATGAAGGAATTCCGGGACTAAAATTAAAAGTCGATGAGAATATAACCAACATAAATAGGCTTTCTGAAGATGTTGGAAGGATATCCAAAAGTGTAGATACTCTTAAAAAAGATATATATGACCAAGTAGATCCTGAGACGCAAGAAGTAATTCCCGGATTAAAAACATTAGTAAAAACTAATATACCTCTTATAGAGTCTCTTCGAGAGAGCATAGGAAGTATATCTTTAGGAATAGCAGGACTAAGCGCTGCAATATCAGGTCTTCCTGAAATAATTAAAGATATAAATGAAAAAATAGATAAAGGCTGGGATACGTTTCTGGAGGAGAAATTTCAAGAATATATGGAAGTTAAAAAGCAGGTTCTTGATATCATTACTAAATGTAAAATTGATGGAGATCCGATTCCAACTTACATCGTGGAGACAGCTGAACAATTACAAGAGATGAATTTGGAGATGCGTCGTTTCACTTTATCTGAGGTTTTGACGAAGCTGAATGTTTTCGTATCGTTGTTAGATGATGACAAATTGCAATCTCTGCAGACTTACCTTGATAATACTAATGTTCCTAAACCTGATTTGAAAGAACTTCAAGCTATTTTACCGAATGCTGTAATTGAAGGAGAGTACGTGAAAGTGTACGGCGAAACCCGAAAATTTACCAGGTTAGTAGGATTTAAGACAGGTCTTCCGAAACAGGGATGGATGGATCAATCATGTGACTATTTCGCATATGGATTACGTCCTGTTCTGGAACAAACGATAAATCAAGAAAATTTCAAACGTAATGAAAACAATGATGTAATTAGAAAACAGAATGCAAAAGCTCAAGCAGCGTACGATGCAGGAATCCGTGCAGCTGAAAGAGTAACTTTTCCCGCAGATGACTTTACGACTCTTGTTACAGATTATAATCGACTACTAACTCGTCACGAGATTTAGTCAATTTTATAAAGCATTTTTGTGAAGTCTGTAAACAAAACACAGAAAAGGATACCTTTTTTAGGTATCCTTTTAAATTTTAATGACTAAAACGAAGTAGAAGGAAAGCTTTGAGCTGTTCATTTTTTACTATTTCTTCCCATGCGCAGACCGTACCTCCAAACGTTTTTATATCGTCGTTTCTTTTTTCTTTTATGATTTCCTTAACATTACTATATCCTCCTGCCTTTTTGAAATCTTGTTCGTTTTTGTAAATAGCAATAACACCACATTTATCTTTTACCATTACACCAGATTTGGTAGAGTGAAAAGTTATCGAACTTGTAACAATTTCATGATTAACTTTTGCTCCGTGACTCAATAAAGTTCCTTCGATGTTTGTAAAGTGAGACATGGCTTTTTCTAGGGCTTCATTCTTTTCTCTTTCCATATACCTTTTTATGCACCGTATTTCAGTTTTTACGAGAAATAACGGTGTGCAGTCATACGCATTTTTTCGATTAACATCGACTCCAACATTCAATAGAAAATCCAAGAAGCCAGGTTTCCCTTTGAATATAGCATAGATTAAAGGACTATATCCGTTTCTAAATTGTTCATTCATATCAGAGCCATTTTTTAGCAAGTATTTTGCAGTTTCCTCACATTCTCTTGCCAGAGCATAAAATAAGGGAGATCTTCCTTTCTCATCTTTCTTATTAATATCCGCGCCATGTTCAACAACGTATTTCAGTATATCCAACCTATCACTGCAGACTGAAAAATATAGAAGAATGTCAATAATTCTGCGTTGTTTCGTTCCGAAGTTATTAGTATATTCAGTAAAAGATTTTTCTAACTGTTTTATTTCATCATTTTTTGCTTTTACATACTGGCTGTAGTCTTTCTCTGCCCAAATGTTTTTATTTTTGTATTCGTGTAGAAAAAATTTTATATCTTCTTTCATTAATTTATAAAACAATTCGTTTAGAACTTTATCTTTTTGTGTATCTATGCTTTCCTTTCGTTCATTTAACGCTATTTCTTGTTTGTTCAGACTTTCTTCGGTGTGTGAGATATTAAATGGTTGTTTCATCCCGGACACAGTTGACGAAATCACTGCTAAGCTAGCTAAAGTCAAAAATCTCTTCATTTTATTCTTCCTATATACAATCTTAATTAATTATATAAAGTCAATTTTAAGGATTCTACAACTTTTTTTAACAAGGAAAATTTTTCTAGGTTTTTGTGAAGTCTGTAAGCCGGATTCTGTAAAATCTTTCGATTCCGATGGCTATTCATCTGGTATCTGCGTTACCGCAAATATCTAGCAACCTACCCGAATAACATCGTGTGAAGGACACGTTATTCCTATTTGGTTTTGCTCCAAGTGGGGTTTGTACAGCCATGCTTGTTACCAAGCACGCGGTGAGCTCTTACCTCGCCTTTTCAACCTTACCCGAAACCGGGCGGTATATTTTCTGTTACACTTTCCCTAGTGTCAGCATTTCTCATGAAAAAGACAAAAATATTTAAGAAACGCCAATACCGCCGGGTGTTACCCGGCACTTTCCTCCAAGGAGTCCGGACTTTCCTCTGCACAAGCAGCAGCCATCCGACTTCACAAAAACGTGGTATTTTAACATATCGGACGAGGTCATTCTATCATTTTTGTTGTCATCGTAACGAAAATCTTAATTTCAAAACTAAAAGAAGTTTTACTTCTCTATACTCAAATATTTTTTGACGAAATTTAGATTTAAAGGTTTCTTTTGCTGCAAGGATAGCTTATCTATAGTTTTTAGAATGCGTGAAATTTCAGGAATATCACGCCGGCACATCATCAGAATATATTCTATAACACTATTTGTGATTTCTATGCCGTAATCCCGTGCCAATTTTTTCGTAACTTTAAAGAGTAACTCGTCGCTATGACTGAATATTCGCACAACTGGCAACAAATTTAATCTTGACTTGAGATCCGGCAGAGAAACATTCCACAGCGCTGGGGGAGTTATGTCAGTGATTAAAAAATATCGATGTTTTTCTTTTGCAATATTGTAAAAATCAAATAGCCAACGTTGATTTGCCAGAAAATCCTGGAAATTATCGAATACAAAATTACATTTGTTATCTTTTGTATGTTCAAATAAGTCGCGAGGATTATTATTTACGCAACTTTTTAAAACGCATACGGCATTAGTTGATTGGGCCCATAGGGAAGCCAAATGCGTTTTTCCGACGCCATGTTCTCCGATAATTACCAGTCCGTTGGAATTCCAATTTGGCCAACGAGTGAGATACGCCAAAGCATCGCGATTTTCATTGCTTTCAATGAAATCCTTCCAACTTAAACTTTCTTCTTTTGAGAAATCAAAAACTTCCTGAACTGTTCTCATTAGTTTCCTGAAATTGCTCTATCGTTTGTACATCGGGCTGGCTTTTAACTTACATATTCCGAAATTTATTAGATCTCGAAGCATCGCAATTACGGGAATAGAAATCAAAACTCCGAGAATATTTAGTAACTTGAATCCGGCAAAGAAAGCAAACAGTATCCACAAAGGGTGTAACCCTGTTCCTTTTCCAACAAATTTCGGGGATAAAATGTACCCTTCGATAATCTGTCCTAGCGCATAAATTGCGAGCAAAATGCAGAGCTTTGTCGTAGTTAACGAAGACACTGACAAAAAAATTACTATAAAACAGGCGATCATAGCTCCGATGAAGGGAATAAAAGAAAGTAAGCCTGAGAATATCCCGAAGAATAAGCTGTGATCTATTCCGATGGCTCCTAAGAATATTGCATAATAAGCGAATAATGCTGCTACCACATAAAATTGTGCATGAAAAAATCTCCGAAACGATCCTCTTATTATCAAAAAAATTTCGGTTAAGAATGAGTGATACCTTAATGGCACAATATTGTATATCTTCGAAGATAATTTTTCCCAATCTCTTGAAAAATAATAAAAAGAAATAGGCGCAATTACAAAAAAGGACATCCATTCCGCGATAGTACTTTTTTGTGAAGCAATTCCTTTCAATACTGAAGTCAATATCAGAAGTTTCTGATCTGCATATTTTTGCAGCTCTTGTTTCAGACTTTCTATTTCTGACTGGTAAGGTGCAGCGGTTTGGGAATAAATAAATTGGTCTGCAAATTTTATAAAATCGTCATAATGTTTCGGCATATTTTCTACTATATATAATATATATTCCTTTATTTTTGGAATAAAAATCAATCCGGCTGAAACAAATATGGCGACAAACAGAGTAACGAATGCGAAACTCATCAGAGATCGGTTAATGTATTTGGAAGAGAAGTTTATTGCAGGAGCAAACAAATAAGCCAGGACAAATCCAAAAACAAAAGGAAAAGATACATCCGAAAATATATAGAAAAAAGAAGCAACACAAACTAATAAAAAAAACAGGAAAAAAATTTTCTTATCGCGAACATAATTCATTTTTAATCCATTTATACCTTCTCGCATAGTCCAGTCCCGAATAGATTGTCATCACGCAAACAAACAAAACCAACACGTCCAATGATAAATTGATTGAGAATATCTTGCAAGTCAATATCAGCATCACGAACACCAATTGCACTGTCGTGTTGATTTTACTGGACATAAGAGGAGAAAACTTCAGCTTAACTTTTTTTATCAGACAGGTTAATACAACGGCAAGGATTAGTAAATCTCGCAAAATTACTACACCGGCCAGATAATATGGGATGATTTTTTCATAAGCGAAGAGCAAATACGATACGAACATCAACGCTTTATCAGCCAATGGATCCATCATAGCACCAAATTTCGATGTAATTTTGAATTTACGAGCGACGTATCCATCAAAAAAATCTGAAACTGCCGCAATGGAAAAAATAATAAGTGCCCAAGCAAACTCACCATTTAAGAAAAATGGGACGAATAAAAATGCCAATAATATCCTTGATATTGTGATGATGTTAGGAACGAACTTCAGCATTTATTTTTTTGAACGCAATATTGTGATCCGCTAGAAACTTCATCTCATCGGTAGAAATTTTCAAAATAATTCTATTTGGAGAAAATAAAATTATTTTATATTCTCGAAGTTCCTCATATTTATTTAAATAATCCCGAGTATAGAGGACAACATCATTTGTTTTAATCTTCTTATCTTCGTGACTCAAGATGTTGTGATCCCTAAGTATCTTTTGTACAGCCTCTTTCGAAAACCTGAACGAAAACCTGGCGATATACGCTTTTCCTGAAAATTTCTCCTGATCTATCGAGTAATCATATATGCAGTTTTGAATTTTATCCTCTCGAATTTTGTTTTTCAGAGAAGCTGCTTCCGGAAAATAACTGTCCAACATCCTGTTAAAGGCTCGACTTGCTGAATTCGAAAGCGCTTTCTGCTTTGCCGCCAAAGAATTTCGACCTACCTCTTTCGTCGTGACTCCGTTAACCTCAAGATAAGAAGTTTCCGCTAAAACACAGAAAGGAAAGGAAATCAGCAAAATCAAAAAGCGCTTCATTTTGATCGATACCTTACGTAAACGTATCTTCTAATCAATAATATCCAACTTATTGAAGAAGAAATTTATTTCAATTTCCGCATTTTCAGGAGAATCCGAACCGTGAACGGAATTATGTTCAATGCTTTCCCCAAAATCTCTGCGAATAGTACCAATCTCGGCATTTGCAGGATTTGTTGCTCCCATGATTTCACGATTTTTCAGAACGGCATTCTCTCCGCTTAATACCTGAACAACAACGGGTCCTGAAGACATGTAATCACAAAGGCTATCATAAAAAGCCTTATCTCTGTGCACTGCATAAAACTGCTGAGCTTGTTCTTTTGTCAGCTGAATTCTGCGCATAGCCACGATACGTAACCCTGCCTGTTCTAGCTTGGCATCAATGCTTCCGATAAGATTTCTAGCCACAGCATCTGGCTTTATGATAGAAAGTGTTTTTTGTATAGACATCTGTTTTTCCTATATTCTTTTTTATTTAACCCAATTTCTCCCAACCATTTCGGGATTGTTTCCAGTATTTTACATTTTCGCCTTGATTTTTCAAGTCAGTGAATATCGACTGAGCAGTTTTAGCGGAATTATCATCTTCGAAAATAAAAATGACTCGCTCAAAATCTTGACTCCAACTTCTGTAATCAAAATCGTCGGTCATTACCAAAACGGTTGCCTGACTCGGGTTTTCAACTTCCGAAGTCAAATAAACAGACTGAAGCTCTGGAAATCCCAGCGACTTGTCCCCATGTGGGATGAAAGCATTTTTGGAGAAAGTCCACAGAGTTTTATCAACAACTTTAACTCTATCCTCCAAGGGACTGAAAAAAACGGACTTTTTCCCTGAATCGTAAATTTTTTCCAGCAATTTAATGGCAGAAGGAACTAAATTCCCGTTAATTACATGATAAAAATTCAGTTCCATATTTTAACTCCGCTATTTCAATTGTTATTTCGCATAATTTCTGCAAAGGAAATCGAAAAGCAAATGTACTCCAAAACCTGTGACTCCCTTCGAGCAGATGAACAAATCATCTTTCGTTGTTTCAACTCCGGCGATATCGATGTGAGCCCATCTTTTGTCATTGACAAATCGTTTCAGGAACTGAGCGGCTGTTGTTCCTCCCGCACGAGTTCCCGGTTTGCTTAAATTTATCATATCTGCGATATCTGAATTGATAGACTTATCGAAATGCTCGGTTAAAGGCATTCTCCAGACTTTTTCTCCCGTGACTTCTGATGATGTTTTGATCTGATCCGCAAGTTTATCGCAGTTTGAGAAAAGGCCGGCAAATTCGTGACCTAGAGCAACAACGATTGCCCCTGTTAGAGTCGCCAAATCAATAATTGCCTCTGGATTATGTTTACTTTGGACGTACCACAACGCATCGGCAAGAATCAAACGTCCCTCTGCATCGGTACTCATAATTTCAATGGTTTGTCCCGACATCGACTTCACGATATCTCCCGGACGTTGTGCTGATCCTGATGGCATGTTCTCGACCAGAGCCATAACTCCGATGATGTTTACAGGCAATTTGTTCAAAGCAACAGCTTTCATTAATCCGAGAACGGTTCCCGATCCCGCCATGTCGTATCGCATTTCGTGCATTCCATCGTCAGGCTTTATGCTAATTCCACCGCTGTCGAAAGTTACACCCTTTCCGACGAAAGCCACAGGTTTTGCGTTCTTATCTGCAGCGCCATTCCATTTTAGGATAACCAATCGAGGATCTTTTTCGCTGCCCTGCGCGACTCCCAACAATGCGCCCATTCCCAGCTTCGCCATTTCATCTTTTTCCAAGATCTGAATCTCAACCCCCAGTGGTTTTAACTCGGACTCCGCGATTTTAGCCAATGTTTCAGGATATATTACATTTGCCGGTTCGGATACAACCTCCCTTGTTAGAAAGATTCCATCTGCCAAATTTTTAAACCATACAAACTCGGATTCTATCGCCTCGCACTCTTCAGTTACGAACACTGCACGCTTCAATTTCGGTTTGTAGCTACAATCACATTTTGTTTTGTATTTGTCGAAATTCCACGACTTTAGCATAAATCCAAATGCCATCAGTTCAGAACCGTACTTGCTGCATTTGAAAGAAATATCTTTTCCGGAAATCAACACGGAAATCTCTTCGTCCAACTTTGCGGATGCACAATAAATGACGGCACCTAATTTTTCTAATTCAAACTCGGAATATTCTTTCGATTTTTCGCCTAATCCGACTAGAACTACGTGATTAACTTCTTCCGTGCATGAAACAAAAGAGCAGGTCTTGAAAAGACCACCGCAGAAATTCAACTTTTTTATGCTTTCGGAAATTTTTCCATTAACATCTAATGCCCTCGCGCCCGCGGACAAACTTCCGTCAGAATATACCCCAACTACGACTGAGCAATTCTTAGACTTGTTTGCTGAAAATTTAACGTCTTTTACTACCATAACGAACCCCAATAATAAACGTAAAATCAAGTTTACAAGATAAGAATTTCGAATACAAGAAGGTCTAATGTTTTGGATGCGAGCAGAAGATTTTATCAAAGGAATGGGGTCAACTTTTCCGTCAGTAATCGAAAAATGCCGAAAGCCCAATTTCTTTGAATCAATTTTTCTACAATAAAAAATTAACGATTTATTAATCTTTGAATGGAAAATAGGTCAATCCTATTGATATTACAGGGATATTTTTGTTTGAATTTTTATTAAAATTAACAATAAGTGTTGCAAAAAAAACACAGTCAAGCCAAAAAATTTCGCCAACAATTGAAAGATAAAAACATCTATTGTAGACTCACCTTGCTTTTTAATTTGGGAGTTTAAAATGAAAAAAGTAATGTTAAGCGCAGCGGTTTGCGCGATGGCGTTCTCGGCGAACGCGGAAGAAGTAGTTGTTGCAGAAACAGCTCAGACGAGTGCTTTCAACAGCATCTACGCCGGATTGGGAATCGGTGGAAGCTTTTTGAAGAGCGGTGACGTTGAGTACTTAAACAAAGATGTTAAAGAAGTGAAGGACAACTTGAAAGCAAACCGTTTCATCGGTTCCTTTGTTCTCGGTGCCGGGAAAGTGTTCAGCAACAACGTGTACGCCGGTGCAGAGTTCATGATGGATTTCACAAAGAACAAGAAAAGTGAGTGGGAAATGCCTCTTACCAAGCTCGAAGGTAAAGTCGGTGGATACATTCCTCAGCTGAATTTGAGGCTTGGTTATGTTTTCAAGAACGACATTTTGGCTTATGCAAAGTTGGGGTGTGCTTGGACGAAGGTATCCACGAACGGATTTTGGAAGAAAGGAAATGACTGGGTGGAAATCCCTGATTCTAAGAATTCGAAAAATAAAGCTGCTTTCGTGTTAGGATTGGGTGCTGAAAAGGCTTTCTGCAAGAAATTCTCTGCTGCTGTTGAAGCTGATTACAACTTCGGTTGGAAGGAAAAAATCAGTGCTGGCTCAGTCATTAAAGAGCAGGATGTTCGTTGGAACAAAGGCTGGAGCGTTCGTGCGTTGGTTAAGTACAACGTAAAGTACTAGTTTAGCTTTTTTTAGCTTAGTGCTGAGTCCCGGCTTTGGTCGGGGCTTTTTTTATACCCAGAAAATTGCCAGATGTTTTGGATTTTTTCTCGACAAAAAAAAAGAGGACGAACCTCTTTTTTCTTTTTAGTAGTTATTCACAATATTTTTGTACGTACAATATCGATATATCTGTTTTTTTTCATGTTATGGAAATCTTTGTATTTTTTTGTAACCTCTACCATGTTTTGCTCTCAAAACAAATTTTAAATATTCGGTAAAATGCGGCTCCGCTGTTTCGAATTCAGTTTCTGTATAATCCAGAGCAGTTCTTCCTTCAGAGTCTTCTAAATTCACGTTAGCTCCGTGATTCACCATTGCCGATGCTGCCATATTCATGGCTAGCGCATTTTTCCAGGTATTTCCTCCTAATATCATGTACATTAATGGAGTTCTGCCTTTTTCATCACGTTCGTTGGGATCTGCCTTTTTATCCAGCAATATTTTTAATATATCCAGTCCTTGGGATTTCCCCATACCAACACAAATGGCAGCTGCAGACAATATTGAGACTGTTGTTTTGCAAGGATAATTAACGTCGGCCCCCGCATCTATAAGCCTTTTTACTGTATTAAGGTTATCTTTAGTGACAGCATAGTATAGAGCGGTAGATGAATTTTCTCTTATTTCATCAACATTTATTCCCTTTTTTATAAATTTTTCAATTGTCGATATGTCATTCTCTTTTGCAGCTTGAATCCATTGGTCAAACTCATCATCGGTCATTTGATATGTTTCTTTCTGAGAATCATATTTCTCGGCACTTTGAACTGTCGATGAAGTTAGAAAATCTCTTTTTTCTGATGAAACTTCTCGGTTATACTCGTTATCGACCGTTTTACGGTTTACTTGCTGGGAATCATAGCTTGCAGCATTTTGAGCTGTTGGTGATGTTTGAGAGTCTCTCATATCCTTAGCTGCGACGTTTCCAGCATGCATTACCAATACTAGGCAAGCGCATAAAGTTTTAAAATAGAGTTTCATTTTAATCTCCTTTTCTTCTAAACTCATTATCTTGGGCAAATTTTTTTTTACCCCTATATTTTTTAGACCATCAAAAATTAGTTAATTATTTGTAAATTTTTTGAAAAAAATTCAAATTAAGTTAATTTGATAGATGCTTATTTTAATTTTCATAATGATGGCAGTATAGGCATTTCGTTAAATTTTCGTAAAGATTATTAATCATAATGTTGTAAAAAAATCACCGCAGGTCGAGAAAATTTCTCGAATAGTTGAGAAAATCTATGGTCTATCGTATCTTTAGGCAGTTTTTGTTATAGGAGTTGAAATGAAAAAAGTAGTGTTAAGCGCAGCGGTTTGCGCAATGGCATTCTCTGCGAATGCAGAGGGGGCAGATACAGCGTCAGCAAGTGTTTTTAGTGGCATATATGGAGGATTAGGTGTTGGAGGAAGCTTTTTGAAATCCACCATGGATGGTATGGAGACCATGAAAGCCAATCGTGTCATGGGATCTTTTGTGATCGGTGGAGGAAAAGTTTTCAAAAACAATACATACCTGAGTGGTGAAGTTCTAATAGATTTTATGAAAAATAGAAAAAAATCTTATGAAAGCCGAGCGAAGGGAGCTAATCTTCAGATGAAGGGATTTATTCCTCAGGTCGATGTGAAATTAGGTTATGCGGCACGTAGTGACGTACTGGGTTATGGAAAGTTTGGTTGTGCCTTGTCGAAAGTGTCGTTCTATGATGGTCTCAATGATCGTTCAAAACATAAGACTTCTTTTGTGTTAGGATTAGGTGCGGAAAAAGCTTTTCGTTGTAAGTTTTCCACTGCTATAGAAGCCGATTATAATTTCGGATTTAAATCAGATGACAAAGGAATTGGTTTAGAAAATATCAAAGCGAACAAAGGATGGTCCGTTCGTGCTCTGGCCAAGTATAATATAAAACACTAATCCTTTTTACTTATCAATCAGGCCTCGACTATAGTCGGGGTTTTTTTATTGAAATTTTCAAAAGACAACAAAGCAAACAATCCATAAACGAATTGATTTACTTAAATACACAAATGAAACAAGAAAAGGAGAGACAAATTATCTCTCCAATAACTATTTAACTGACTCTTTTAACGTCTTTCCGACTTTGAATTTTACGGTTTTTGTCGCCGGAATATCCATCATCTTACCGGTTTGAAAATTACGCGCTGTTCTGGCAGCTCTTTTTCCGACTGAGAATGAACCAAATCCCGGAATGACAACATCCCCACCAGACTTTAACTCTTTTTGGATTACCTCAATGATAGAATTCAGGCAATCTCCTACACTTTTTTGGGATAAACCACAGTTTCCCGCAACTTTATGAATCAACTCTGTTTTGTTCATTTTTTAACACCTCTAGTACTACAATGCTTAACTCTAACACTAATTTATTCGCATTTGCAATAGAGATACTGTAAATTCAAGGATATTAGCAGCATATGATGTAAAAAATTTGAAATATGTATGTGCTTAACTCTGGATATACTCAAAACTCAACATTTGTACAGCGAATGTCTAACAAAGCGCATCGCTTTTTGAACCTCTTTGCTGGGATTAACCAAAATTTTTTTTGAGGCTTTCTTCCAAACATAAAGGTCATCAACACTGTTTCCGGCATAGGTAAATCCGCTAGGGAATAGTTGCGCAAGCCTTTCAGCTTTGTTTTTCCCAACAAGATTTGTTTTCAAATCACTTGCGAAAAATCCGTCGAAAATCTTGAGATAATCAGCTACTCGCTTTGCATATTTTTCGGTAGAACCAGTCGCCAGATATACTTTGCTTCCCTTTGATTTTTTTTGGGTTAGATAAGACAAAAATTCAGAATTATAGGGCAGGGCAGACGGGTCAACATCGATCTTTTCCGCTACTCTGTATTTAAGATAAGAAATTCCCTTAAAATACCAAAAAATCAGCCTAAAAATATTAAAGAAATCCTCTTTCACAAACCTTTTAGCTGAATCCCAAGACAAATCAGACCTTATCAAAGTACCGTCCAGATCGACACAGATTACTTCTTCAATGTCTTTCATGAGATGTTCCGTTTATTTTTTCTTGGAAACACTCACCATTACCGGGCGTAGCAACCTATCATGGTATTTGTACCCTGTTTGAAACACTTTTACCACCGCCCCGGCAGGTTGTTGATCGTCTTCAACCTCGCACATTGCTTGATGTAACTCATGGTTGAAAGGATCACCTGCGGAGACCTTCAAGCGAGAAATGCCATACCTTTGGAAAGTCGATAATAGTTCTTTTTCGCAAATCGCAATTCCGTCAAAATAGGCTTTCAAATTGGGATCGGCGTCGATTTTACTTTTCACAGAAGCAATGTTTCCGTTGATTCTTTCAAAATTGTCCAGCACAACCAGAAGATCACGAGCAAAACTTTTGTTGGCGTATTTCACGGCGTCATCTTTTTCTTTTTCAAGACGCTTTCTCAGGTTTTCAGATTCAGCTGTTTTTCTAAGCAAAGCGTCCTTCAACATATCAATCTGATCAAGCAAATCAGCTCGTGATTCCCGTTTAGACTCCGAATCTTTGCTGGCATCTTCAGAAATTACAGCCTCTTTCTCAGACTCAACCTGTTCTTCCAAATTGATGTCCTCTCTTTTATCTTTCATAATCCGACCTTTTCTAAAAACTATTTCTCAGACTCATCCCAAAAAGCTTTTACAGGACGCGGTCTGCGATTCTCATCCAACGCTACCATTATAAATGTTCCCTTAACGGCGTTCAACACTTCGCTGCTTCCCTTTCTGCAGATATCCACATACACATTTAGAGTCATAGAAGTGTTCCCGATTTTTTCAACTTCCGCATAAACCGAAACCTCATCTCCCACAAAAATAGGAGTATCAAAAGTGACATTATTGATTGCCTTTGTAGCAATAGATCCGCGCGCTAGACGAGCGGCTATACTTCCTGCTGCAATATCCATCAGAGACATGATCCATCCGCCGAAAATATCTCCCCATGGATTAGTATCTGCTGGCACAGCAATTGTCCTTGAAACCAAAACTTTTTCTTTAGTGATCATTGTAATCTCTCTCAACTAGTGGAGTTGCATTCTATCAGTTTTAACCAAAATGTCAATCCGAAACAGTAATTTTTAACTCAGAAATATATGAGCTAATCCCAAAAACGCAATATATCCGGAAACATCTGTTATTGTGGTAATCAAAGGACCAGAACTGAGGGAGGAGTCATATCCGAAGTGATAAAAAGTTATGGGAAGAGCTACTCCAATAAAAGAGGCCCAAGTTGCACAAAAAACCATAGTTCCGAAAAGTAACGAAGATAATTTAATATCATTAAACCAAAAAAGAACTGCCGCTCCCAGCATAAGACCTATCATTAATCCGTTGAAAACACCCATAAGAGTTTCTTTTTTTATTACCTTAGAATATTGTGCTTCACGAAACTCTTCTGTAGAAAAAGCTTTAATGACGACGCTGGCTGTTTGGATTCCGATGTTTCCGCCTAAAGCCCCGGCAATTGGCATTAATACCGCCAGTGCTACAGTTTGTTTAATGGTATCTTGAAACAGCGAAATTATGAATGGGGACAAAAGGGTGTTGATTACTGTGAGTGATAGCCAACGAAGCCTGTTAAAGCAGCTTGATATTAGTGGTGCATTGATTTCATCATTCTCTGAAGTTCCCGTCAATTGACTGAAATCTTCGGTGATTTCTTCTTGGGCGATATCGATGAGATCTGCTGATCTGATCAGTCCGATCATGTGATTATTGTTGTCCACCACGGGAAGTCTCACAAAATGATACTTATTGAACAGATTATATGCTATTTCTTGATCATCAGTTGCTGCAATTTCAACTATATCCGGACTTTCGATATCTTTCAGCTTTTTCTTTTTATTGGCTTTTAACAGACGGGTAAGCGATATAAGTCCTGTAAGTTTGTGGTCGTCGTCCTCAATAAAAATTTCTGAACAGCTATCGGGTGTGTCTTTTTTTTCCTTGATATATTTGAGAGTTTCTTCCACTGAAAAGTTTTCCGAAATCAGTATGAAATCGAAGGACATGTTTCGGCCGACTGAGTTTTCAGGATATGCCATCAGAAATTTAACGATGTCTTTCAGCTTTTTCGGCATCATTTCGACGAATTGTTTGCGATCCTTGACATTCAGTTGTTCAACTAGTTCGATTAGTTCATCCTTTTTTAAAAGATTAATGGAATTTTTAAAATGATCTAATCCGAAAAAAGCTATAGTCTTCGTACGGTAGGGGTTTACAAGATTTACCAAAACTCGGGAATCTACGAGTTTCGGTGTGAGTTTAAAAAATATTTGACGAGAATCAGAGTCCAAGTCTTCTATGACATCCGAAATATCTGCCGGATGTTTGTTGCTAAGCGTGTGAGATATTTTTTTGATTTTTAATTCATCGCTGTAGCTTTCGTTATTTACTATATTGGAGATTTTTCTGGAAATTTTTGACATACTCTTTTCTCGGCTCCCCATACGTTTGTGATGTCAATACGATTACTGCAATCATAATCATTTCTATCCATCTATTATGCCAACATAATCTTTTATAAAACAAATTATTCTAAAAAAAGGTTAATAACTCCCAAAATTTTGTGAAAAGTCCTGGAAACTAAAATATAATCGTTCAAACAACTTAAAGATTTCATAAGAACTTAAATTTATCCATTCAAGATTTTTAAAATCCATGTTTTTGTAAAATTTCTAACTTAAATTTGCGATATTTATCCTTAAATGTAGAATCTTTTTTTATGGAGTTGAAGTCAGGCATTTGGTCGGCCTTAACTTGTGACAGGATTTTATATATATCTCGAATTTTACGCTCGGAATTTTTGAAGTCAGCATTAGGTACGGCCGCTTTGCAGATGGCCATAAAATTTTCAAAGTCGACAGGTGTTCGCTTTATATAGTCATCAGTCAAATCCAGCAACTGTTCAACATCCATTTGATTTATTTGTTCAAATTTTCCGTAATTTTTGCAGACAAACACAGCAAAGCTCCGAAAATCATTTGGTATTTTCAGCGTGTGACAAATATCTCTTATTATCTGAACTCCTTGTTTTTCAGAGTCTTCATAAGAATGATTGGCGTTGGAGAATTTAGTTTCCCCGATATTGTGCAACAGAGTGGCGAACTTCACTATTTCGTTATCTTTACTTACATTTTTCAAACAATCTATAGTATGTTCCGCAAGAGTTCTTTCTCTCGGATTTTTTTTGATAAACCAGAGTCTTTCAACGGCAGATAATATTTTTTTCAAAGCGAAACATTCATGAGCGACTTCAATAAATCTGTAGAAATTAGGATAATGTAAAGCCTTTTTGATTTCGTTCCAAATTCTTTCAGCAGAGAGATTTTCCAATTGGTTTTGAAGTACCATATCCCGAGCTAAATTCATAGTATCATCTGCGACCGAAAAATTTAGCTGGGCGGCGAACCGACATAACCTCACAACCCGCAACGGATCTTCAACAAAGTGAGGGCTGATATGTCGAAGAACTTTGTTATGGATATCCTCGACTCCACCGTGATAATCAATAATTTTGTCTTCTTCGATGTCATACGCAAGCGCATTGCAGCTGAAGTCTCGTCTGACCAAATCATCTTCCAACGTTATCGATTTATCAAAGAAGAAACCGAAGTCAGTATGTTTCGGACCTATTTTAACTTCCTTGCGAGCGAGGGCATATTCTTCATTCGATCCTTTTTTAATGAAAACGGGAAAACTTTTTCCCACGGGACGGAATCCCCTCAGAAGCATATCCTCAATAGAAGCGCCAACCACGACATAGTCCTTGTCATTCGGGGTAACCCCCATTATCTGATCTCTTACTGCACCACCGACTAAATATATCTTCATATTACCCACAATACGGATCACATACTAACATCATAATCAATATTTGTTAACGAATTATTTACAGCTACAAAAAAATTCTAAATTTTTCAAATACTAAACATTTATTTATTGCTTATTAGATTCCTTATAAACAAATACAAGTTATATACAAAACCGACGATAGCTCTACGAGTGTTAAATACAGCGTTGCTGAGTTTTATTTTCCAGCTATTAAACTTTTTAGTTGATTCGGACTTAATTTGCGAACTTCCAAAATTCTGTTTTACTACACGAGGCTCTACTCCGGCAAATTTTATATCGAACTCCCACGATGCGGTGAAATAATGATCCAACGGAACAATAATCGGATAAAATTTCTCCAAAAGTTTTTTGGCAGCATCACGATTTATCAGGTAGCAACCGGAATGTTTTACAGATGTAAGGTAAAAAGATATCCATTTATCTTCATAAAGGTCTGCAACCTTGAGAGGTAATCCGTCATGAATCATTTCAAAACTGAGAATATCCCAAAGATTTTTTTTCTCGATTGCTTTGTTGACGCACTCCCTCAGCTCATGCGGATTAAATACCACATCATCCTCAAATATTAGCGCGAATTCATATTCGGATTCCAAAAATCTTTCCAGTGCTTTCTCGTGACTCAATGAACAACCTATAGTTCCTCGTTCCGGAAGCATTTTGAAGTATTTTTTAAACTGTTTCTGATCACAAATTTCTCGAATTTCTTCTTCTGTAAGTAAATTTCCGTCAATTGCTGAGATTTTTTCGACAGGTAGGTTAAGCTGATCAATATTTGGTTTCACGAATGCCAGTCGTTCCGTTGCTCTGTCAAGATTAATAAGAAAAACCCCAACGGAATTCGGCACAAATTCCGCATGAATCTTGAAATCTGAACGAAAATTGTTGAACAAAAAATTGAACATAAAATCTTCCTCGATTTTTCTTCTCAGCTACAATACCGAGTTCACACAACCCTGAAGCGATTTTATTGGTAAAAAAGTTTTTGTGCAAGTTTTTATTGCCTCTTGAAATTTCTTACAAAATGAATTAATAGTAAGTCTCGTATAAGTTAAAAGGAATTGAGTTATGCTTGCAGTCATAAAAACAGGCGGTAAACAGTACAAAGTGAAAGAGGGCGATTTTGTTTCTGTCGAGAAGTTGTCTCTTGATTTGGGCGCGAAGTTGGAAATCAGTGACGTTCTGATGATTGAAAATGGCGGAGATGTAAAAATCGGAACTCCTTATGTCGAGAACGCCTCCGTATCCGCGAGCGTTGTCGAACATAAAAAGCACAAAACGGTTTTAGTTTTCAAAAAGAGCCGTCGTAAAAATTATCGCAGAAAAAATGGGCATCGACAGGTTATGACCATTTTGAAGATCGATAGCATCAAGGGTTAAGGAGTCAGCAAATGTCAACAAAAAAAGCCGGTGGTAGTTCCAAGAACGGGCGTGATTCGGAAAGCAAAAGGCTAGGTGTCAAGCGTTTTGGAGGTCAGGCGGTGAGAGCAGGTAACATTATCGTCAGACAGCGCGGAACAAAAATGAAGGCCGGAGAAAATGTCGGTTTGGGAAAGGATCACACGATCTTTGCAACAGCAGACGGAGTTGTGAAATTTTCCAAGAATTCTCAGGGACGCTGTACTGTATCAGTAGTTTCTGAGTAGTCAGAATAAAGTTTTATCCTTTCTTTATGGGCTCCTTCGGGAGTCTTTTTTTGTTAAAAATAAAGTTTTATAAAAAAAATAATTTGACAAAAAAACTAGTCTTACGATAGATTCATAGGTAGTCAAAGGAAAGAAAAAAAATATGAAAAAGTTGATGTTAGTCGCAGGGTGCTTGTTGTGTTCGTTTGAATTATTGGCAGGTAATTTTGTTCCTGTTTGTTTAAATGTTGGTGACGATCAAAAGGCATCAGTTTACAAGGCGATTGTGGAAAATAGTTTTGTAACGCAATTAGATTCAGAACGAGCTATAAAGTTATCGGAAGAAGATAAAAAAGAGATAATAAACGACGAGAGTGGATTCCTGAAAAAGAAGATCCAATCAGTGGTTCCATCAGCAAAAGTAGATTTTATTCCGAAAAGTCTGTATCAGCTTTTTGTGTGGAATTTATTTTTGGATGAATTAAATCAAAAGAAGAGTCTTGAGGAGCGTCGAAAGTTTTTTAGGACTGGAGGATGGAATAGAGACGCTACCGAATATAACAATGGTATTGCCCTGAAAGCAAACAGTTACGGTCCTGGACAAGGTTCTTGCTTTAGTTACATGAATAGGGATGCTGTTAAGTCATACTTTTGGAAGATTAATGACAGTATAGTTCCTTTTTTGGACGATATTCCGACGGAAGAGGTTTATAGCGAAATTAATTTACGAAAAATAATGAAAAAATTATTGGAAGATCTTCCGAAAAAATTCGAGAGTATAAGAAAAGTACATTTCGATGGGCAAATAGGTGATTTGTTGAAGTTTTTGAAAAGCGAACATAATGACATAGTTGCAGATCTTATTGTGGAAGAAAGTAAAGCACCGGAAGACACCTATAGAATCTATACTGGAGAGAATATTAATCAAGAAATTTATAAGGGGAGACAAAATAGTCGTTCTTGTTCTTTTAGCGATGGAATGTTTAGCGGGATTATCGCGGAACCTATGCATGCAATGGCGTTTGGTTATGCTTTAAAGAATAACCATATGAAAATCATAGACTTACCTAAAAAAGAGTTATTGAACGTTAAGGTGGACCCAAGAGGCGTTGAGATGTCAGGTTTGGCTGTTTCTATACCTCCGGTTATATGCATGGGAGCAACTTTAGGGCATGGCGAGTATTTTCATGTAAGAACTAAGGTCCAAGATGATACTTTTGAAGAGGGAGATATTCCTGGAGTACAAGGCAAATCGGGGGTGGAAACAACTCCTTGGCTTGTTACGAATTCCTCTCAAGTAGAGAATTTCTGGGGAAGGTGTAAATTGATTACAGACAAGTCTTACAATATTGCTCCTAATTCTAAAGTTTTGAATATAAAAACTTACAGGCTAAGTTCTGGAGAAGAAAAACAACCTGAACCATTTTCTGGTTGTCTGATTTTGTGAGGACACGATACAAAAGGCAATTTTTTGATCGCCTTGTTTATTGTGTTAAAAATCCTGATGATGAGATGATCGAATGTTTAAGTGCCGAAATTAATCTTAATAAAAGTCAGTTATACAATGCGAGTTATTTTTATTTCCCCGTTTGTGGTTAACGATTTTTTAACTAATACCTGTGAAAATGCTCACATATGGTTTTTATTGTTAGGAGTGTGTTATGAAATGGTTTGCCAAAAAGGTATTTGACAGGGGGGGGGTAATAGTCTAAAAAATCAAAGAAAATCATATAATTATCTTTTTAAAATTCCCAAAAATCTAAAATGTTTTTACGAAAAATCATCAAACTTTTTGACATCACTGTGCAAAGAAGAATTATCTAGAGGCTCAATTATAATTGAGTTCGCAGTCTGTATGCCCGTTTTGATTGTTTTGCTGTTTTACATTCACGATTTGGTGAAAATTAAAAGGTATTATTCACAAACAGAGTTTGTCGGGCAGCAAATGGCTAATATTTTGCAAAATATCGCGAAGAAAAGAGCAGCGGAAGGAACTACGCTGAATAAAGATGATATTTGCCGTGCAGCATCATTGGCTTTTTTAAGCATGTATCCAGGAACAACACAGTATAGTTCGACTGCTGGGAAGTGGTGGCATGAATTTAGGCATGCTCCAGGAGTGTTTTGTTACTATGTAAAAGGATCAACGGGAGGAAAAGCTAAATGCCTTTGGGGAAAAATGTTTCGTAGTGGAAATACCCAAAAGCCTCTTTGGAATAACATACATGATGCGGCGAACAGCTCTATTAATAGCGGTAGCAAGGTAACATACAGTGCGAGTGATGTCGCTCCTTCGAGTATTTATCCGACACTCAAAGTAGAAGAAGGTAAATCAAAAATCATATTGGAGTCCTTTCTGAATTGGGATAGCGGATGTAAAGACCCAAATGGAAACAATGTCAAGACCGCCCGAGAAGCTTTCGGATTCCGTTTTCTGAAACCAAACGGAACTAGTAGTTATTACTTTAACTCTATTGTTATTTTCACTCCAAACGACGGATTCCCTGAAACCGCGCCTTGATCAACAGCGATTTCAGGAATTGCTGCGCAATTGCATGGACGTCCTCGGCGGAGCGTGATTCACTTCTTTGCCGTTGTGATGAATTATCACGAATCCAAAAACGTCTTCAGTTTCCGTGAACGACTAGGGTGCTTCAATTTTCTGAGAGCCTTTGCCTCGATTTGTCTAATACGCTCGCGTGTGACAGAAAATTGCTGTCCGACTTCCTCCAAAGTATGGTCGGAATTCATTCCGATATAGCATCAAGGGTTAAGGAGTCAGCAGATGTCAACAAAAAAAGCCGGTGGTAGTTACAAGAACGGGCGTGATTTGGAAAGTAAAAGACTAGGTGTAAAGCGTTTCAGGTTTTGTTGCTTAGTTGCGCAGACCATTGTCATCGAATAAATCCTGTTTAGGAGTAAAAATAACGATGGAAGGAAAGTAAAAAGCAAATTCATCATTGTATTTATAACTAGCTTTGGGAGTTACTAATCGACAATTAAAAGCTTTTTTTGCCCTAGTATCTTGGTTATCAGATGCTGCGTATGCGTTCAAACTCATTGATTCAGCTCTGCAGAAAAGCGGACATTCTATTATGATTCTCACTTCTCCCTCATTTATTTTAAGTGTTGGATAAATGTCTTTCGGGGTAACATTTGTTTTGTGTTTTACTACACCATAATTATTATTGACATTGCCTTTGCCGTGAACCCAACCTGTTGGATTGATAGCTCCGTAACAATAAAATAGATAACTCCATATGACAGAAGCTTTTCCTTCGGGTAAACCTTTTACGTAATAAATAAAAAAATAAGGTATATGAGAAAGCTCATGACTATAATTTCCTCTCTTTCCGTCTGCATACAGTGTCTTCCCCGGATATATCGTCAAATAAGACAGCGAAGCAGCATGTTGTACATCCCGAAACTTTATCTTTTTCTCCTCTCCTTCTCTTTTCTGTGAAATATTTTGAATTATATTCGCCATTTGCTGTGCCACAAACTCAGTCTGAGAATACATTCTCTTAATTCTCACTAAATCGTTAATGTAAAACAGCAAAATAATCAAAATCGGCATACAGATGGCGAATTCGATGAGAATTGAGCCACGGCGACCTAGTAATTTATCTTCGCGTCGCGGTGTTAGAAATCTTGAAAATTGTTTAGAAAAATATTTTAAGTTTTTGTAAATTTTTAAGAGATAACTGTATGATTTTACTTGATTTTTTAGATCATTACCCCCTCCCCGTCAAATACCTTTTTGGCAAACCATTTCATCTCGCACTCCTTATTACAAAAACCTACACCCCATCATTTTCTCAGGAATTGATTAACAACTGGTTAAAATATTTCGGGTCTGATATCCAAAACCAAAAATCTTATTTTCGCAAATCACGAATCCAAAAACGTTTTCAGTTTCCGTGAACGACTAGGGTGCTTCAATTTTCTGAGAGCCTTCGTCTCGATTTGTCTAATACGCTCGCGTGTGACAGAAAATTGCTGTCCGACTTCCTCCAAAGTATGGTCGGAATTCATTCCAATTCCGAAACGCATTCTCAGAACGCGTTCTTCTCGTGGAGTGAGGCTGGCAAGCACCAATGTTGTGGTTTCGCGCAGGTTCTCATTGACAGCGGACTCCACCGGTTGAGCGATATTTTTGTCCTCGATGAAATCTCCGAGATGTGAATCATCTTCATCTCCGATTGGAGCTTCTAGACTAACAGGCTCTTTCGAAATTTTCAGAACCTTGCGGACTTTGTGCAGACGTTCTGCCAATTCTTCGGGAGTTGGCTCCTTTCCCGTTTCGTTCAACATTTGTCTGGATGATCTTACGATTTTGTTTATAGTCTCGATCATGTGAACAGGGATTCTGATGGTTCTAGCCTGATCCGCAATGGATCGGGTGATTGCCTGGCGAATCCACCACGTAGCGTAGGTCGAAAATTTATACCCACGGCGGTACTCAAATTTGTCCACCGCCTTCATTAATCCAATGTTTCCCTCCTGGATTAAATCTAAAAATTGCAACCCACGGTTGGTGTACTTTTTCGCGATGGAGATAACCAGACGCAGGTTAGCCTCAATCATGTCCTTTTTTGCTCGAGTTGCGCATCTTTCGCCCTTTTGAATGCAGGCAACCAATTTTTTGAACACGCCGAGTGGCAGTTTAGATTCCTCTTCGATTTCTTTAGCCAATGCTTGATGCTCAGAAATTTCTTTTGCGCAATTTTTGAAGAACTTGTTCCAATTTGAGAACTTCAGCATAGAGTGTTCCCAATCTGGATTGGTCTCATTTCCGAGGTAATTTTTCAGAAATCCTTCTCTATTAATGCCATTATCTTGAGCTAACTTTAAGAGCGCCGTTTCGCTCTTGATTAGCTTGCGATTTAACGCATAAAGTTCTTCGCACATTGACTCGATCGTTTTCTGATTAAGTCTTAACTCCGAAACAGCGTTTACCAGTTCACGCTTCTGTTTAGTTGATGGATTTTTCTTCTTCAGAAGCTCATTATGCATTGTTATTACTTTTTGTAAGTTGTCAATAATGCCTGGAATCAAGTCTTCATCTTCAGTATTAACTTCTTTTGTCTCTTCTGAATCTTCATCAGAAGAATTTTCATCTTCCTCTAAATCATCATCACTATCTGAATTATCCGTTTCCTCTTCTTCGTCTTTAATTCCATTATCCAACTGAAGGATTTCCCTCAACATAATCTTATGTTCCTTCAACGCCTCTATCCATTCAGCAAATTTGTCGAAAGTTTTTGGACTTTCACTTAATCCGCTGATGACTTCGGCGTAACCCTGCTCGATTTTCTTAGCAAGTTCGATTTCTCCATCTCGGGAAAGTAGTTCCACATTGCCCATTTCCCTGAGATACATACGTACAGGATCATCTGTTCTAAGAAGATCATCGTTATTTTGTTCCAATTTTTGCACAGGATGGATATGATTTTTTTCGCGATGAAAAGTCTCAGCTTCTTCCGTTTCAATCAACTGAATTCCCATTCCCGAAAGACTGGAGATGGCGATGTCGATTTTTTCCGAGGAAAATTTTTCTTTAGGTAGAGCATCGTTTAGCTCATCGTAGGTTATATACCCGCGCTCCTTTCCCAAAGATATTAGAGCAGCGAACTGAGTTTCAGAGGAATTATCTTTTCCCGGATTCTCTTCTTTGTTCTCAATATTTTCATTTATCTTTGAATTTGAAACTGCGTTCATTTTTTTTACTCCTATCTTTTTCTACGGTTTAAGACTTCACTTTTCAATGCTTTTAATTTTTGCCAGTTGTCTTCTGAAAAAACAAAGTTCGATGACGCTTTTTGCAGATCTCTGACCAACATAGGTTCAGATAAGTATCTCTTCAGAAGTTCTGACCATTCTGCGAAAGCCACGTCATCGACAACACTTTTGTCTACAAAACTTGCATGCACCACTATGTCTCCAAAATCTCTGCCGACGACATCCTGTAACTGTACCATCGACTCAGCAAATTTCTGAGGATTTTCTTCAGCAAAATCTGTATAATTTCTCAAAATTTTCTCTTTCAAAACCTTCATCTCGACGTTTTCAAACTCGAGCTTAACAAAATCTTCCGCAACCCTATCAATAATATAAGGGTGATTTATCAGAGTCACAACTAGTATTTTTTCAATTTTTTCTTTTGCAGGGGTCGCAGATCGTAAATTTTCTTTTTTTGTAACTCGATTTTTTCTCTTATACAAGGATTTTTGACGATTTTTGATGTCCTGAATATAAAAATTTTTTATGGAAATATTTTTTATGGATTCTGCTTTTCGGATTAGCATTTCAATAAGTTCGGCTTTTTGCTCAGGAGTTTCCGATGGGAACAATGAAAATCCTCCGTCCCAAAGCCATTGCGAAAGCGGAATTGCATTATTTACCGATTCTGTAATCACTGAAATTTGATTGTTATATACTAAAAGATCGGGATCGGCTCCCTGAGGAAGTGTTGCGAATTTGAAAGATTTCCCTGGTTCGAGATTTTCCAAAATTCGGTCGATCCACCGATAAGAGGCTTTAATTCCTGCGGAGTCACCATCTAGGGCAATAACAGGATTATTGCAAACTCGCCAACACATACTTATCTGAGTTGTACTTATTGCTGTTCCGAGTGGAGCAACTGCTCCATCGAATCCTGCCTGGTGTAACGAAATTACATCTAAATATCCTTCCGAAATGATTATTTGTCGAGATTTTCCTTTGCGAGCGAGGTTGTATCCGTATAGCTGTTGACTTTTTTTGTAAATCTCTGTTTCTGGAGAATTTATATATTTTGCTTTTTCTGATTTTTCTAAAATCCTTCCACCAAATCCGACACATTTATTTCTGGAATCAATTATTGGGAAAATCAAACGACCTTTGTATCGATTAATAAACTCATTTTTGTATCCAGATTTTATGAAGATGCCCGTTCGAATTAATTCATCATCGGAAAATCCTTTCTTTTTCAGTTGATCATAGAGTATCGAGTTGCCAGGAGCAAAACCCAATTGAAATTTTTCTACTTGCTCTCTGTTGATTTTTCTTAAATTCAGATAATCTCGAGCTATTGAATTGGTTTTGGAGTTTAAGCTTTCTATGAAGTAATTTTTAGAACAATCCATTATCTCGAAAAGCCTGGCAGATGGATCTGTTTTTTGTTCGGATTTATCTTTTGGGATTTCTATTCCATATTGGTTAGCAATAATTTCGACCGCTTCCAAAAATGAAACTTTTTCGAAATCCATAACAAACTTTATTGAATCTCCGCCTGTGCCACAGCCAAAGCAATGGTATAACCCTTTGGTTTCGTCTACATGAAACGAACCAGTTTTTTCCTTATGAAAAGGGCAAAGAGCCTTCCATATATTTCCGACTTTATGCAGACGTATGCGAGCAGAAATTATGTCCACAATAGAAATTCGGCTTTTCAAATATTCAACGAAATCTTTATTCATGTTTACCTATTCACGTTCCGCTGAGGTTTCTCCCATTTTATATTTTTCCAGAATCTGTCCTATTTCTTTTATAAAAGGTTTTAAATAGGAAATTACTTCATTCAAGAGGAGCTTCATATATTCTTTTTTATTCGCTTCCGCTCTCAAAGAAATTGCGTTCTGAGTATTGGAAGCTCTTATTAGCCACCATCCTTTCTCATTGGAAACTCTGACACCGTCTATGTCTACGAAATTTATTCCTTGTTTGTGAAGTTTTTCTTTTGTTTTTTCTATTATTTGAAATTTTTTATCTTCCGAACAGCTTATACGAATTTCTGGAGTAACAAAACCGTACGGTAAATTAATGAAAGCCTTTTTATTTTCACTGAGAATTTCCAAACAACGCAAAGCGGCATAAATTCCGTCATCAAATCCGAACCACCTGTCCTTGAAGAAGAAATGACCGCTCATTTCTCCAGCTAACAATGCTCCTGACGACTTCATTCTTGCTTTTATAAATGAGTGACCGACCTTTTCCATAATTGGTGATCCGCCTAACTCTTTAATCCTTTGGAATATTCTATGACATGATTTTACATCCGAAATTACTTGGGCTCCTGGGTTTTTCTTCAAAAAATCAGTAGAAAAAACTTCCAATACTTGATCACTGTATAACATTTGTCCATCGGAATTTACCACACAAAGGCGATCACCATCGCTATCGAAAGCGAAACCAATATCGAATTTATTATAGCTTACGAATTTTCTCAAATAAGATATATTTTCAGCGACTGTGGGGTCCGGCTGACGATTTGGAAAATTCCCGTCCATTTCCTCAAACAACACGTGATGCCGACCGGGAATTCTAGTCACAATTTCTCTGATGGCATTGCTTGTTGCTCCGTTTCCGATATCCCATGCAATGCGCAAATCATCTGCGAATCGGAATTCATCCAGAATATCATTTATATAGCTAACAAAGATATCATTAAGAATTACTTCACGTCCATTCGATTCAATAAAGTCTCGTTGACGTATCGTCTTTTCTATATTTTTTATATCATCTCCGTAAAATGGATCTTTTCCCAGCACAAATTTAAATCCGTTGTATTCTGCAGGATTGTGTGACCCAGTTACCATGATGCCTGCATCCATGTTGAATTTATTTACCGTATAATACATCATCGGGGTATGGCAAATACCTAATTCAACTACTTCCATTCCGGATTTTATCAATCCCTGAATTAGTTTTTCCGTCAGAATATCTGAAGAATTTCTACAATCATTTCCGATACATAATCTTTTTAAATTTCTCCTGTAGAGAAAAGTTCCGAAAGCCCTTCCTATATAATAAGCATGTTCGGGAAAAAGAGTTTCTCCAAAAATTCCTCTGATATCATAATCTCTGAAAATTTCTTTTGGTAAAGGGTGTTCAAATTCTTTCTGTTCTTCATTATCCAAACAAAATATTTCCCTCAATTTTTCTGAAAACTTCATATTTCGTCTCAAAGTGTCACAAAAACTATAGGCCCCAATTATACACAATATTTTTTGTAAAAGATTGAGAAAAATATTCAAATTTTCATAAGTTATTTACTTTTTTGTGATTTGATGGAGAAAGATAGTTATGTGGAGTTACTAATGAAGAGTAGTTTATATAAGCTTTTATCTTTGTCTTGCATTATTGCGATGTTTGGAAGTAGTGTTCTTGCCCGAGATTATAATCAACCGAAAGGGAGTTACCCTGACCGAGGTTCAGAGGAGAGTTACTCTGATGATAATTATAGCAAGGAAAGAAGTGACAACAAAGAGACACAGGAGGTTGACTATTATCCGTTTACCAAGAGTCAGGGACGTATAGGAGATCAGGACGTTATAGGTATCAGAATATCCAAAGAAAAAATAGTGTTGCTTGGGAGAGACAAGACTTATTTTGAAGAACAAATGAAGGAACAAAATTTTTCAGAAAGGGATTTCTTTTCAAAATATCCGAAACTGATCAGTGTAGAGTTGAGTAATGTGAGTTTTACCAGAGAAATTTTGGAAAATATTCAAAAGTATTTGCCGAAAACTATCAAGAATTTGGTGATAAATTCTTGTGTCATTGCGAACGAGGATTTTGAAGAATTTACGGACATAATTGTACGGCATAAGCAGTTGAAGTTTTTAACTGTTATGGATCCGAATATGGCACGAGCAGAGTCTGCCAAACTGATTGCAGCAGTGGGCGATTTGGAAGTTCTTAAATACTTGAGACTCACATTGGGGGAATTAGGAGATGAAGGATGTGTCATATTACAAAAAGTTCTTAACAAATCAAAAGAAACCTTGTCAGATCTGAATCTTGGGTTCATGAGAGTTAATAACAGTAAGGATTATGATGGCTTATTGACATTCCTGGGAGAACTGAAAGAATTAAAAAAATTAGAATATTCGGTTTTTGAAAGTACTGAAAATCAGGTAAATATTTTCTTTAATTCGTTAGCAAATTTGAAGAAACTCACCGATTTGAAGTTATGTTTTGATGACTTTAATTCCCACAATGGAGTGGAGGCATATCACAATTCTGAAGATTTTAATGCGGCATTGGAAAAGCTGAAATATCTGGAAAATTTGGATATTTCGAGTATGAATCTTCCTGATTCATCATTGCAAACGATTTCCAGGGCATTGGAAAATTTGACTAAATTGAAGACATTGAATGTTTCGGGTAATCCAATCAATGAACAAACCGCGAAAGTTCTGTCTGCAGTCATTAAAAATATGGACAGCTTGATTTCATTTGTTGCTAATAATTGCGAAATGAATGATTCTGCATTTTCGTCCTTGTGTTCTGGGTTGCAGAATAGTTCATTACGATATGCGTACTTTAGCGGTAACGATATTGTCAGTTCTGTGAAATCTCTTCCGGTTTCTCAGATGAAAAATTTAGTTGCGGTTAACTTTGCTGATAACAAAATAAAATTGTCTGATGTTGTAGGGTTTATGAAAATGATTCCAGGTGGATCGAAATTAGAAGTCGTTAATTGGACAGGAAATGACTTTACAGGAGTCAGTGAGAATCAACAAATAGAGGAAAGAAATGATCTTAAGATCTGGAAGAAGGAGCATAGAGTGAATACTCTTGACCTGGGGATATGATTTGCAAGAATTTCAATTTGCGGAACAATTATAGTTACCAGGGTTTTGCAATTATTCCTTTTTACTGCCTTCAAAAAATTTCGAAGGCATAATTTTTTCTAATTTTAATTCGCTTCCATAAATAAAAAGTTCATCATTAACCAAATTTTAACTTAAGGGTGTTAGCATGAAGTAAGAATTTTAAAATTGGAAGGAATGAAAATGTCTAAGGAAAGTAATAAAGTTAGGGAAGTGAAAAGGAAAGAATTTTCATTAAAAAAGAAAAGATATTTAATGATTTCAGAGATGAATTAATGAGAAATCGAAAGGAACGACGGTTTTGGTCGTCGCTTATAGAGGAGCGTAGTTTTTCCTTCCTTATTTTGTGGAGATGAGTATGTCTATTGTTGATAGTATTTTTTTCATGTTGGCTTTTGGTCTGGCATTTTCGTTAGTGGGACTGGGTATTTTTTTATCTAATAAGGTTTTTAAATTAATAGACTTGACCTGTGAGTCCAGTTTTGCCTTAGGAGGTTGCGTTTATGGTGCTATGGTCCTGGCAGGGGTGAATCCATTGTTTGCCATAATAACTGCGACATTTTTGGGATATATTGCGGGGATTATAACCGCTTCTTTTATTAACTATATAAAGTTGGACGCAGTTATCGCAAGCTTGCTGACAATCGGAGGTTTACAGTCTTTGTTAACGAAGTTAGTTGAATTTAAAAAAATCGATCCGGTGTCGGTGTTTGGGAATTTATCTCCGATCAGTAATTTTATTCTCGTTCTGATAATTGTCTGCCCAGTTATATATTTATTTTATAAGTTAATGATTTCAGAATATGGACTTTCTATGAGAGTATATGGAGATGGGGAGATAATTACCGAATCTATGGGAGTCAATGGTATAAGAATTTTGTCTTTCGGTTTGGGGCTCGAAAATTTGCTTTTTGCCTTGGCGGGAGCTCTTGTTGCGCAGATGACTGGAGAATTTTCTGTAAATATGGGAAGTGGCTGCATCATTTTTGGTATATCAGCGATTATTTTCGGCAGTAAAATATTTAACAATGTGAATATAAAAACAGCGATTATTGGAACATTTATAGGGGCTGTATGTTATCAAGCGGCATTGAAGCTATTGATATCCAAAGAGTTAATTGGTTTGGGCGAGGAATACACCAACATAATAATGGCCATGACATTAGTTCTGTTGGTTGCCCTAAAACGAAGTAATTATGTCTATGAGACCAGAGAAAATTAAAAGGAGTGAACCATGATAGATATAGAAGATGCATTCGTTGTATTTTATGCGGGGACTCCGTTGGAAAGAGTCGCTTTAAGAGGAGTAAAGTTTTCCGTTCAGGACGGAGAAATTGTCTCAGTTTTGGGAAATAACGGGAGTGGCAGAAGTACATTGCTTAGATTTTTGGCAGGACATATACAGCTGAGTTTCGGCAGGTTATGGTACAATAAGGTTGATATTACTTCACAGTCTCTGTATTCCAGATCAAAGATAGTTTCTTCCGTGTTTTTGAATAGTAATGTTTGTACCGCAGGAAGTTTAACCATATTGGAGAATTTAGTTTTAGCGACGATGAGCCATCAGCCGAAAAGCTGCGTAAAAGAAGCCATTCGGGATGACATGGAAGATAGATTTTATGCGCAACTGAGAAATCTGAATTTTATGGAGATGGAAAAATTATTACATGAAAAAGTGGATGATATTCCAAAACCTTATAAACAAGTATTAGCGTTGTTGATTGCTGTCATTAAAGGAGCAAAAGTTTTGGTCATAGACGAACATTCAACGGGGTTGGATGTGGAAGCTTCTCGTGCGCTCTTGGAAACTACGAGTAAGATAATCAAATCGAAAAAAATGACGACGATTATGGTAGTGAATGATCCGGAGTTTGCCTTAAAACATTCTGATAGACTTGTTGTTTTGAACTATGGTCAGGTGGTTGCAAATATTTCTGGAGAAGAGAAAAAAGGGATAAAACTTGAAGATCTATATCTGATGTTCAACAGAAAGCCAAAAATTTCAGATAAAAAAATGTTAGTTAATGTTTGATATTTTGGCTAATTTATGCGAATATACCGGGGTCTGGGGTTTGCGGAGTGTGGCTCAGCCTGGTAGAGCACAGCCTTCGGGAGGCTGGGGTCGGAGGTTCGAATCCTCTCACTCCGACCAGTTAGACAGAGAGTAGAGAACATGAAAATATCCTTTAAATCTAGGAAAATGGTCATGATGGCTTCGGGTGTTGCCGTTGTGGTTTTAGGAATTTTGGGTTATAGCCTTTTTTCAACTAAAGATCCGGAAATAAAAGAAGGCCCTCAGAGTGTCATAGTCCGCAAAGCTGGGTTTGGTTCTGTAGAAAGATATATAAATACCATTGGTACTTTGGTTCCGTGCGATTCCGTGGATTTAAAATCAGAAGTCAATGCAAAGGTAGATAAAATTTACTTCAGTGACGGTTCTATTGTTAAAAAAGATGATTTGCTGATTCAGTTTGACGAATCTCTTGCTCAGGCGCAAGTAAGAGAAGCAGAAGCTCAGTATCGTAAAGCGAAGATAGAGTATGAGTTGCTAGAAAAGTTAGCAGGACGAGGTGCTGCCGCTAAAATAAAGAAAGAACAAGCCTATTCGGATATGCAGATGACGTCAGCTCGGCTGAATTCGGCAAAAGCGAAGTTGGAAAAGTACAAAATTTTGGCTCCTTTCGGAGGAATGATAGGAATAAAGCACATAAGTGTCGGACAGTTCATTCAGTCGGGTATGGATTTGGTGAAATTGGTAGATAATCATCCGCTGAAGGTTGATTTTTCAGTGGCGGAAGTCGATATCGATAAGATTTATGTAAGTCAAGAGTTGGAAGTTTATGTAGGCGGAGACACATTTCAGAGTTATTCAGCCAAGATCAGTGCCATAGAGCCAGAAAGTGATAAGGTTAGTCATTCCTTTAAAGTTCGTGCGATTCTTGATGTACCGGAGGAAATTGCGGTGAATTCTCAAGTTTTAAAGCCGGGACGATTTGTGAAGATTCGTATTACCGTTAATGAGGGAGAGCAGGGAATTATCGTTCCGGAAAGCGCTGTTGAAAAATCAGGTAATGAAAATATGGTTTATATTGTTTCGGATGGGATGGCAATTAGGCGTCTCGTTACCACAGGTATGAGAAAAGATGGCAATGTTGAAATTATTACTGGGGTTAACGAGGGTGACATTGTAATTACCAAGGGGAAGGAAGGAGTTAGCGACGGTCGTGCTGTTAAGATTCGAGACGAATAAGGTATATCAGGAAAAGAATAAGGCAGAGGTTGCGAAGAAATAGTCTTAAGGTTTGAGAAAGAGGATCGGGCATATGGGATTGACAGAGGTTTGTATTAAAAGACCAGTATTTTCTACGGTTTTAACTTTGTTGATCGTTATTATTGGTTTGGTATGCCAGTGGCAGTTGCCTGTTCGTAAAGATCCGAAAATTGAAAAATCCATGGTTACCGTAACCGCTGAATATCGTGGTGCCAATCCGCAGGCGGTGGAAAATCAAATAACAAAGGTATTGGAAGAGCATTTTTCCACGATTGCTGGAGTTGAGACAATGACATCCAGTAGTAAGAACGAAGAATGCGAAATAACTTTGGAGTTTGAATCAACACGAAATCCTGATGCAGCAGCTTCTGACGTAAGAGATCGGCTGTCGGTAGCGAAAGTTTATTTGCCATGGGGAAATCCTGAACCGGCAATCAGTCGAGACGACCCCGATGATAAAGGTGGGATAGTTATTGCCCTTACTAGCGATAAAATCAGTGTGGATGACCTCCATGACTACGTTGATCGTTACATTAAGTCGAAGTTTGAAGTTATCAATGGCGTCGGCAAGGTAGTGGTGAACGGAGGAAATGTAAAAAAGATGAAGGTGTTTCTTGATCCACAGCGCTTGGCAGCCTACGGCTACACTCCCGCGGATGTTTTAGATGCTCTGAGAAATCAGCATATACAAAAACCTTGTGGTCGATTAGTAAGTCGTGACCGTGAATACATGCTTGTTCTGGATGGAGAGTTTTATAACGCCAAAGAGATGGATGAAGTCATTATTCCAAGTTTAAGTGGGAAGGAAAGTATCATAAAAATAAAAGATGTCGGTCACTCGGAGTTGATTCCTGAAGACAAGAGATCGGGGTCTTGGTTTAACGGCAGAGAATGTGTTGTTTTGACTATAACAAAGCAGGCAAATGCAAATCCTGTCGATTTAAGTGCTAATGTAAAGAAAGCTATGCCAGAGGTCCAGGAATTGCTTCCAAGTGGAACCAAAATGGTAATAGCTAAGGATGATGCCCGCGATATCAGTGCCTCCATGAAAAATGTGTACCAAGCGATTTTTGAGGCGACTTTTCTAGTAATTGTAGTTGTATTTCTCTTTCTGTGGTCTTTTCGAGCAACTCTGATTCCTATTGTAACCATACCTGTTTCCTTGTTAGGAACCTTCGCATTGCTCGCACTTTTTGATTTTTCCATAAATACTTTTACCTTACTGGCTATGGTGTTGGCGGTGGGTTTAGTTGTGGATGATGCGATTGTTGTTCTTGAAAATATTCACAAACATATGGAAAAAGGGCTCGATAAGATGAAAGCATCTATTGTTGGGTCGAATGAAATTTTCTTTTCAATTGTTGCTATGACTCTGACCTTGGCATCGGCTTACATTCCGATTGCTTTAACTCCAGGGAATTTAGGAAGAAGTTTCCGTGAGTTCGCATTGACTCTATCGGGGGCGGTCATCATTTCCGGGTTTGTTGCATTAACTTTGTCTCCGATGATGTGTTCACGATTACTTAGTCGTAGCCGAAAAGAAAAAGCTACAGGATATTTCAAAGAATTATCCGACAGGCAGGACAAAATTTTAAAAATCATTGATGAAAAGTATTATGATGCGTTGACTTGGACATTGAATCACAAAGTTATTGCTCTTTCTGTGGGATTTGCTGTTTCGCTTATTGGAATTGTAGCTATACACTGTATGCCGTCCGAGAGTAAACCGTTGGAAGATCAGTGTTATCTTAGCGTTAGTGGAGAAGCTCCAGTGGGATCAAGCTTTGAGTTCGTCAAGGAGAATGCTATGAGAATTGATGAAGTCTTAAAGGAGACTCCTTATGCTGAAAATCGGTATATAAATGCAGATCCGACCAAGATTGAAGGTGGTGTTTGGCTTGCGGATTGGAATAAGCGAGATATGAATACCAGACAGATTGCTGCAAAGATGGATCCTTTGTTAAGAGAAGTTCCGGGAATTAACTGTCGGATTTCTGCAGGGGCGAGTAGTACTGATAAGCCGGTTGTTCGTTTTGTTCTTCAGACTAATCAGGATTATGAATATCTTGAAAAATACGGGCATGCATTTTTGTATTATGTTCACTCCAAGTGTCCGTGGTTTACATCAGTGTTGACTTCTCTAGTTCCAAGACAACAGGAATATGTAATAAAGGTAGATCGCGATAAGGCATCTTCGTTGGGTGTTACCGCTCAGGATGTAGCAAATACCGTGAGTTATTTGATCAAAGGAGAAAAAGTCGGGTGGGTTACGAGAGAGGCTAAGCGTGATGAGATGTTTATTCAAGTGGAGCAAGACCAGCGGCGATCGATTGAAGACCTATCAAATATTTTCGTGAAATCAAAGTTAAACACTGGGATTCAAAAAGATGAGCAGCGCATGGTTCCTTTGACTGATTTAATTTCGATTCGAGAGAATTTCTCTCCAAATAATTTGTCCCGGATTTCTTTACCAAATAAGGCAACTATGACTGCAGAGAATGTCGCAAAAGCGCCTACCACTTGTGAAGTGTAATATACCAACAAAGGAATATCACGTGTTTGTGTATTCTTATAGTTATACCAAATGAATATTATTGATACGACAGGTATTGAAATGTATAAGAATATCAAGATTCCCCACAATAAACCTTTAAAAAATTTCTTCATTTATTCCCAATTATATTATTTCCAAACTACATAAACATGATACCCATCAGCATCTTCTGCCATTGTATCATTCTTACTCGCACCACCATCTTTCTTGTTATCACATTTAGGATGATTGAGATATGTATTTATCAAATACGTCTCCATATCATCAACATCTTCCTTAGCCCCGGTAAACACGCTAACGATATGAGTATAGACATCATTATAATCAGGTTGATTTAACCTATCCAATAATGTTTCGCCTGTTTTCCCGATTTTAAATGATGCGCATTCCGCAATAATAGCGTAAATCTTTGCCATCGCTTCTCTCTGCGACTGTGCAAATTTAATCGTTTCCATTAAAGTTCTCATATCATAATAGTTTTGTTATCTTTTTGTCTTTATCATCACATATATATCCTTTTTGCGAGTCGTGTTAGTCTCTCGGTTATCTCCCGGTTGTCGGTCGGTTGTTGGTAGATGGAGTTGAGATTTTGCCATATCGATTGCTTTGCTATATTTTAAACTAACCGAAATCGGTGGGTTTAAAATGTAAATTACATATTCTCTGTATTTTATAACTTTACACTACTCGGTATGTTCACTACTCTGTCTGCGAACATCTGCGTGTTGGTCAGATGGTCAGTTTCGCAGTGCTCAAACATCGGCAAACGATTCATCAGTTCCCAAATGGGGCGAGTCATGACACCGTTATCGTTGGTATATTGCAAGAACGCTTGTTGTTCTTCGCGATTGGGTAGTAACACTGCATTCAGCCAATAGTTGGAGCGGGTGTTCTCCGGTTCTACGAAGAACTCAATGCGGTCCATCCGGCTGAAATAATCACGATAGGCGGCTGCTGTAGCACGTTTGTCCTCTACATATTCATCTATATGCTCCAACTGCGCGCAACCAAGAGCTGCATTGATATTCGGCATTCGGTAGTTATAACCAATATGGTCATGGCGAAACTCCCAACGATGAGGAATCTTGGCTTGCGTAGTGAGATGCTTGGCATAAGCGCCTAACTCTTCGTCATTGAATAGCAACATTCCTCCGCCACCGGTGGTAATGGTCTTGTTGCCATTGAAGCTCAACGCACCTATTTTGCCAAAGGTTCCGGTGTTTTTTCCTTTATAAAGGCTGCCGATACTCTCTGCTGCATCTTCCACTAACTCAATGTGATATTCTTCGCATACCGCAACCAGTTCGTCCAAGCGAACAGGATGACCGAACGTGTGCATCGGTACGCAGGCTTTCACTCTGCGGCCGGTACGTTTATTATAGCATTGATTATTGCGGATCTCTGCATTCTTGGCGAGCCATTCTTTGACAGCGTCTGGGGACAAACCCATCGTCGAGACATCCACATCCAAGAACACCGGATGAGATCCGATA
>CADARG010000006.1 GCA_902790255.1 uncultured Pseudomonadota bacterium
ATACAATTATACAATATATATCCATAATCAGCGATTGGAAGGGTATCTTGCACATTATGATCTGTAATAATTACCCCGATACCCTTAGATTTTAAAACATTGACCATTTCTTTCATATCAGCTATTGCCAGCGGATCAATTCCGGCAAATGGTTCATCTAAGAGAATGAATTTCGGATCTGCCGCCAAAGCACGAGCAATTTCCAACTTTCGCCTTTCTCCCCCTGAAATTATGACAGCAGGAGATTCTCGAATGTGCTCCAATGATAAATCATTTAGTAACGAATCAAGTGTTTTTTGAATCTTAGACTTAGGCAGTTTTCTCATTTCCAAAACTGCATAGATATTTTCTTCGACAGACAATCCTCTGAAAATTGACGGGTCCTGAGGAAGATACCCTATTCCGAGACGAGATCTTTTGTACATAGGAAGGTCTTTGATATTTATATTATCTAAAAATAACTCACCCTCATCTGCCTTAATGAGTCCGCATAAAATAGAAAACGTCGTGGTCTTACCCGAACCATTAGGTCCAAGAAGAGAAACAACCTGACCTTGAGAGGCCTCCATACTGATACCATCAAGAATCACCCTCTTCTTTATAAATTTTTTGATATTCTTACAAACCAGTCTACTCGTCATCTAGTTTTTATTTATAACTCCTTTCGATTCGTATACTCTTATATCATTTGTTTTCGTATTTAGTATAGCTTTTTTACAGAGAATTTTTCCTTTTTCATTGAAAATAATGGTATTCCCGGTAATCGTCAGAAAATCATCCTCCAATATACCAGAATCTCCCTGAATTGAAGTCGTGTTATCCATCTTTATTTGCAAATTACCTTCAGCAACTACTCTTTTTATAACATTCTCCTGAAGATCCATTTTTATATAATCAGATTTAACACGATAATTATGATTATCTTTCTTAAAATCTAAAAAAACACTCCCATTTAAGATTATATTGAGAAGTTTTATATGAAGAATCTCCAAAAGCATGGACTCTTTTGAAATCTTTTCCGATAACTTTATCAAAATCAATAACCAACCTATCTGCAATTATTAGATCATCCGAGAGATTACCTTTCACATCTTTTATGAGAGTTACCACCTTATTTTCCATATCGAATTGATATTTTTTAGCAAAAAATTGTGCATCGTCTTGAATTATCAAAATATCAGTATTTCCATAAGCAAATTTTTTATCTATATCAACGAAAGATTGCTCTGTTTCCAACAGAAGACCGCCTTCTGTCAGCAGCCTAACATTCCCATTCATCTCACACTGTTTGGCCCCTTTCGAGACGAAATGAGTCTCGTCAGCAAAGATAGTCGCTACCTCATCCGGAGATATGTTGAATGTCGTAACTAAGTTACTGAAATCGAAAGTTTTACCATCTTTTTCTTTTACTTTAGATGACTTCAATGTAATCTCATTTAAATCCTTATCAAATGATGTATAAACAACATCCTTAAACTCATTTTTTTCAAAAACTCTTGTAGATTCTCTTTCAAGTACAACTCTGCTTATTGCAAAAGCAGACCGCCCTACTTTCCAAAACACAAACCCGGCAGCTCCAACAAATAAAAAGGAAATCGCCCTGATTTTCCACTTTCTTCTAAGCAAGACCCGCTCTCAAACAATCATGGATATGTATAATTCCGCAAGGTTTTTTATCTTTACAAACTAACAAACTCGTTATGGAATGTTTATTCATAATCTTCGTGGCTTCTTGTGCAAACATATCTTCCGACACAACCTTAGGATCGGGTGTCATAATTTCACAAGCAGTCCTATTCAAAAATTCTGAATCCATTTTCCTCCTCAAATCTCCATCGGTAATTATTCCTGTAACTTTTCCATCATTATCCACAACACATACACACCCAAAAGATTTTTTAGTCATTTCAACTAATACGTCTTTCATGGGAACATCTTCTTTAACGACTGGGGTATCTGTATGCATAAGATCCATAACTTTCAACAAACGCTTTCCCAAAGTCCCTCCCGGATGCAAATTTTTGAAATCATCACGGGAAAAGGATTTCTTATTCAACAAAGAAAGCGCCAAAGCGTCTCCCAAAGCCAACATCATCGTCGTAGTAGTCGTCGGAGCCAAATTATAAGGACAAGCCTCGTCAATGCTTGGCATCAATATAATAACACTGGCAGATTTAGCCAAAATACTTTCGGAATTCGCCGTTATCGCTATAACATCTATTCCAAATCTATTGGCATAAGACAACATTGGGATCAACTCTTGGGTATTTCCGGAAAGAGACAAAACCAGCAGTACATCTTTATCTGAAATCTCCCCCAAATCTCCGTGACTAGCTTCCGCCGGATGCAAAAAGAAAGAAGGCGTTCCGACCGAAGACAATGTAGCGGAAATCTTTCTTCCGATATGCCCTGGCTTACCCATGCCCGAAACAATAACATGTCCATCCTTTTTCTTATACATCAACTCTACAGCAGAAACAAAATTGGTATCCAGAGCCCAATACATAGCCTCAAGTCCGGCAATTTCTTGTTTTAAAATCGACTTAGCATATTCCAAATTTGAACTCATATTTTCACTCCACTGTGACAGACTTAGCTAAATTTCTCGGTTTATCGACATCTTCCCCCTTAAGTACAGTAACCGTATAGGCGAGCAACTGCAAAGGAATAGAATACAATATAGGACATAATTCCTGATTTATCGATGGCAACACAATCTTCTCTACTGATTCATCAAAGCTCTTCCCACCCATCGAATCAGTAAATACAATGATATTTTTTCCCCTTGCCTGCGCGACCTGGATATTTGAAAACATTTTATCAAACATACTCCCCGATGGACACAAACAGATAACTGGCACCACATCATCTATCAATGCGATCGGACCATGTTTCATCTCACCTGCCGCAAATCCTTCTGCATGAATATAGGAAACTTCCTTAAGTTTCAACGCTCCTTCCAAGGCAATCGGATATAAGTTATCTCTGCCTAAATAAATCGCGTTTGCACAATCCTTTATCCTACAGGATAATTTATCTATATCTTCTTTTAATAACAATGAACTTTCACAAGCCATTGGAAGATTTTGCAACTGATTAAGTAATTCAGGATTCTTACAAAATGCTAACTTTGCTAAAACCGTAAGTTGCGCAGTAAATGCCTTTGTTGAAGCAACTCCTACTTCCACCCCTGCCTCTGTATGAAAAACGAAATCTGCTGAACGCGAAATTGCACTATTCAAAACATTTGAAATGGCTGCTAAGCAACACGTATTATTATTTTTCCTAACATATTCCATCGCTTCAAGAGTATCTATTGTTTCTCCTGATTGAGTTATAACCAACACAAGCGTATTATCTTCAATTACTGGAGAACGATATCTATACTCGGAAGCAATTTCTACATGAGTAGGAAGTTTGAGATATTTCTCAAACCAATATTTTCCTACTAATCCCGCATGATAAGAAGTTCCACAAGCTAATATAAGTATTCTGGAGATTTTATCGAAGAACTCCTTCGGCACCTCATTTCCCAGCAAAGTTTTACGTATCGCGCTCGGCTGTTCCATTATCTCTTTGATCATGTAATGAGAATATTCCCCCTTTCCCAAATTGACCAAATCATCAGTCACAGCAACCCGAGGTTTATCTATTGTACTGAATCCATTATCAAAAAATTTTGCTCCGTCTTTAGTAACTTCCGCATAATCCCCATCATCCATATATACAATTTCAGAACAATTCGCCGATATCGAACCAACATCTGATCCAATACTCATATACTTTCCAAATCCTACTGCTATGGGACTTTTATTCCTTGCGCAGAAAATTATGTCGGGTTGAGCCTTAAAAATCGCCAAAAACGCATAGGTTCCTCTTACGGCTTGAAGCATTTTTCGAAAAGCTTCCCGAGGCCTTAATCCGTTGTCTAATTCCATCTGCAAATATACGGCGACAACCTCGCTGTCTGTTTGGGATGTAAATTCATACCCTTTTTGAGATAAGTCAGCCTTCAACTCTTTATAATTTTCAATTATTCCATTGTGAACAAGAGCGACATCCTTCGTAACCATGGGATGAGCATTCTCTTCCGTTGCTTTTCCATGAGTCGCCCAACGAGTGTGCCCGATTCCAATTGTCCCGTAAATGGGATTAATCTTCAACTTATTTACCAAATTTTCCAATTTCCCCACAGCACGAAGCCGTCTTAGGCCAGTACTATCAATCACCGCTAAACCTGCAGAGTCATACCCTCTATACTCCAGCTTTTCTAATCCATTAATAATATCGCAAACCACATTACTGTTATCTTTGCTTACAATACCAACAATTCCGCACATTTATATCTCTTTCCCATTTTTTTCCGTTGCGTTACCTCTTTTGGTACCGTTTTTAGCTATTTCTCCAAAATTTTTCAGAAATTCTTCGGCTAGATTTCGTAACCCTAAATTTTCTGCCGAGGTAACTACCTGAGATTTCAACGTCTGAGACTCATTAACAAGATTTGAATGTTTTATTCTGAAATTAATAGCCCAGTCTTTTATATTTTTTTGAAACCCACGAGCTATCGCTAAAGAATTTGAATCCACATTTCTTGTTATGACACTGCCGGCACCTATCATCGCCCCGTCTTCAATTTTTACAGGAGCTACTAGCGCACTATTCGATCCGATAAACACGCTTTCACCTATCTCCGTTCGGTACTTTTTAAATCCGTCATAATTACAAGTTATCGTTCCAGCACCAATATTGGTATTTTTTCCCAAATCGCTGTCGCCAATATAAGATAAATGATTAACTTTTGCCTTTTCGTGTATAACACTATTTTTGATTTCAACGAAATTCCCAATTTTTGCTCCTTCGCGAATCTCACTTCCCGGACGCAGTCTGGCAAAAGGCCCTACCTGAGCTGACCTCACCTCTGCCCCCTCTACTACACAGAAAGGACCGATTTTTGCCCCAGAGCTTATTTTTACATTCTTCTCGAACACAACGTAAGGATAAATCGTTACATCTTTTTCAATTTCCGTATCATAAGAAAAAAATACAGTTTCTGGCGCAACCAATGTCACACCATTATCAAGAACTTTCCTTCTCATACGATCCTGAAAATATTTCTCTAAAGTCGCAAGTTCAGCTCTGGTATTTGCTCCCGATAGTTCATCTTTCGAAGATACATAATAACGGCAATCAAACCCTGCCTGATAAGCGAGCCTTACAATTTCTGTGATATAAAATTCATCTGTAGCTTCACTTGGCTCGATTTTGTAAAGCAGATCATTCAATACATCTCGCCGAATCAACAACCCTGCGTTGCACAAAGGAATAGTCTTGTCATTTTCTGTTGAATCTTTTGCCTCGACAATCCTTTTTACGGTACCTTTTTTTTCCCCGATCTCCAATTTCCCGAGATTTCGATCTTCTCCTGAATCAAAAGCCAAGATAACGATAGCCGTATTTTCATTCGAAACAGCAATATCATACATCGCATTTAAAGATTCTGAGGAAATCAGAGGAATATCTCCGTAAAGAACATAAACCCATCCTGAAGCCGAAGGAGACAACTTATCCATCGCAAATTTCACGGTATCCGCACTACCTCTCGGAGCAGGTTGAAATGCCTTAACAACATTTTTACTCACCTCCGAACTAAAATTTTCGTATTTTGGATTCAGTACGGCAATAATTTTTTCAGGATAAATCTCGGAAGCAGATTTTATGACGTGATCCAACAACGAAAGTCCTCCGATTTTGTGAAATACCTTCGGAAGCGATGACTTCAAGCGAGATCCATAGCCTGCTGCCAATATTATCACTGACTTTTTTTCCGTTTTTCGCACACACCCCCCTAAAATTTACGAAGCATAAACTTTTATCTGGTAGACTAACAGATAATGGTTGTCATTGTAACCATTTTTGTTTGGATGTTGTAGAGGTCGAACGAAAAAATATGAATAAAGTTGTCGCGATATTAGGAATTATTGTTGTAATTACATTGGGAGCCTTGTTTTTCTTCGCGGGTTTCTACATGGGAAATACAACAACCTTCGGAAAAGCATCATCTACAAATACCACAACAGAAAATACCGAAGAAAAAAAGTTATCGCTGCAAGATATAAACGCCAAAATTGCAGCCCAATCCAGCGATGTCTCCGAAAAAGTTATGAAAATAATTTCTAGCAGTGCTGATAATATATCTCATTCTGTTTCTAAAGTTGTGACCCAAATAAGTCATCAAAAAGCCTCTCAGATGTCGGCGGATTCTCTTCTGAAGGAAATTCTTGCATCTCATTCAGAACATGATGACTGTTCTCCAGAAAAAACAGAGAGAGATATCAAATCAGAATACGACAAAGAAAGCTTACGCGGGAAGAAAGTTGTCTTCATCGGATATTTTAAAGATAATATCGCATTGCAAATTCAACAGTTACTTATTGAAAAAGGATACAAAGTTCACGTTGAACAGTCGAAAACGTGTCTTGGTGAATCATTCATATTTTCCGGACCATTTAAGAAAAAAGAAAATGCGGATAAATTAGTGAGTTGGCTAAAAACTCATGATTTTTCTGAAGCAAGAGTAATAAATATCATACAAGAGAATGTAGAAAAAACTATCGCTGATACGATGGATGATAATTCAACTATTCCTGAAAATAATGAGAAAGAAATTCCTGAAGTAAACAGAGAACAGTTGCAAGATTTAACCAACAGCGCAAAACTTTCTGAATCTTCACAGAATTTAAATGGAAATGTAGGATTCCCTGGGGCTTTGCAAAATGCAGCAATAACAAATTATCCGTATCAACGGATGAACGAACCAATTCCGCTATCCAATCAAATGCAAAATCTTCAAATAAATAACGAACCAATTCCGCTATCCAATCAAATGCAAAATCTTCAAATAAACCAAGCTATAATGCAAAATTAAAGTAGACAATCCCTTTAATTTATCCTGCTCACAGTGCAGATGATATCTATACTGAATGTCCAGATAGTCCGCTATCTATTAAATTTCGAAAATTTAATTATATTCCGCACCCATTGGTACATTTTGATTTATCGGAGAAATAGGACTTTGGACGATAATAAGACTCTGTAGAAGTAACCTCTCCTGTTCCCCAATTTTTAATCTTGTACGACATATTTCTGATCTGAACATCTGATTGATAATTTCCTGCTCTATTGTATCCCGAATAATAGAATCTCGGCATATACTTTATGGCATTTTTAGGAGTTAGCTGCTTTACCGTGTAAAAACTCTTTTGACGATTAAATTTAGAATATTTCTTATTGAGGGTTCGTTTCCCACGATATATCCTGGACTTCGCAGATTTGGATTTTTTGGAAAGTTTAGCTTTATTTGAAGTAAATTTGGCCCTTTCAGAAGATTTTTTTTCTGCTAAAGAAGATCTAGACTTGAATTTTGTTGAAGATTTTTCATTTGTCGCTTCCTTCGCCTTTGAAATCCCGTTCAAACTTCGACTGATTTCGTCCAAATCTTTTTGCAGCTTAAAAAGTTTATTCTTCAAATTTCTATCAATAACAATTCCTCCGTTTTTGGTTTTGTTTTGAGAAGACTGATTTCGTTGTCTGTTGTTGACTTGTAATATGTTATTCACAAGTGATTGGACATATTCTTTTTTTGAAGTCTCATCTTCTTGTTGCACACCCTCCGGAGCATACATTTGATTCGCCATCATATCATTTGAAAACGTCGCATTAGGTTGTTGCTGCATTATCATGCTATTTTGCATTGTGTCTTGCATCGGCATTTGCATTGAATTTTGCATCATTCCCTGGTTCATCATCATATTATTTTGATACATCGTGTTCGGCTGTTGCTGCATTACCATATCATTCTGCATTGTATCTTGCATCGACTCATCTAAATTTTCATCGTTGCTTTGATCATACTCTCCTTCATCCTGATCATAATCCATAGACCAAGACAATGGACTTACGAAAAAAAACAAACTAATGCACAGTAACGAATATTTTTTCATGATTGTAATATCTCATAAAAACATTACTATTTTGTTAATTTTAAAGCTAAAAAACGTAATATCATTATGTTTTTCGTTATCAGGGAATTCTTACCTAACATTGGGTTAAATTTTTCTCAATTAACGATATTGCCTCAAATAAAAGTTAATATTTGGTTAATTTTTGCTAATAATCCAATATTATGATATAAATATCTAAGTATTTTTTATGAGGTGAACTATGAAAAAAGTCATTTTATTATCGTCTGTACTGTGTTGTGGTGTGTTGTTGTTATCGGGTTGTGCTAGAAACATTTCTGCAAATACCTACGATGCCAGATCGTTAAATGGATCAGGAATGATTTCTCATCCGTGCACTGTCGTCTCAGTTAGAACGGTTGTAGTTGAGGAAGGTGATTACCTTGAAAACAACCAGGCCGGTATGTTGATGGGTGGTATTGCCGGAGGATTAGCCGGAAACATGATCGGAGGCGGTCGAGGCAGAACTTTGGCAACTGGAATCGGAGCTTTGGCGGGAGCTGCTGGTGGTGCCTATGCGGAAAAAGCTCTAAAGTCCCAAAATGCCTATGAATATGTCGTAAAAATGCAGGATGGAACCATGAGAACTGTCGTTCAGGGAATGGATACCCAATTGCAACCGGGACAAGCGGCATTGTTAATTGAGGGAACGAGAAATAGTCGTCCTCGCTTAGTTGCCAGATAATTTGCTGGTTAGAATGAAAGTTGTAACTGCAGGTGGTTTAGATTTCGCCTGCGAGATTCTGAGAAATGGTGGTTTATTGGCGTTTCCGACTGAGACTGTGTATGGATTGGGAGGAAATGCCTACTCTGATGAGACAGTAGCAAAGATTTTTCAGTACAAAAGCAGACCGTCGTTTAATCCTGTATCTGTTTGCTATTCTTCGTTTTGTCAAGCATCTCGAGATGTAGAGATAAACTTAAAGGCAAGATTATTAGCTGAACAGTTCCTGCCTGGAGCTTTAACAATAGTTTTAAAAAGAAAAATCGACTCAAAAATATCATGGATTTGCTCAGCAGGAGAAGATACCATAGGGATCCGAGTTCCGAATAATTCAACGGCTCTTAATTTATTACGAAAGCTAGATTTTCCACTCGCCGCTCCTAGCGCAAATATATCTTCAGAATTAAGTACTACAACGGCTCAATCTGTGTGTGAAAGTTTGAAAAATTGTGAGGATTTAGTAGTTTTGGACGGAGGTCGCTGCAATTTGGGAATAGAATCTACCATAATAGACTTATCAGTCGAAAGTCAGCCGAAAATTCTGAGAAGAGGAGCTATTTCCAAAGAAGAGATCGAAAGCAAATGCGGTTTCACGTTAATTGAAACGGAACATTCAAAATCTGGTCATCATAAACCAAAAAAACCTATTCTTATTAACGTTCGAAAGATAGAAAAGGAAGATGCTCTTTTGGCCTTTGGAAATCCAATACCTGGAGCAAAATATTGTTTAAATTTAAGTTACAGTGCAAATCTGACTGAAGCTGCCAAAAACTTATTTTTTATGCTGAGAAAATTAGATTCTACCGATGCGAAAAGGATATGCGTCATGCCTATTCCGAATACAGATATAGGTCAAGCGATAAATGATAGGTTAGAAAAGGCAGCTCAGAATGATAACTGATCCGATTCTTGTTCTTTCTTAAAATTGTCTGAACATGCCATGGCGAGAGCGACCACCCATCCCACAAAAGTTATCCCTAAAAATATGTTGACAACGATAATTGATCCCAAATGTCTTATTCCTCTGTATTTTGCAACAATCACTGGAATAAAATAAATGCCTAAGAAAACAAAAAAACAGAACAAAAATATCAACAAATTCAACATAACATTTCTCCAATATCTTTAAAACATTATTACGATAACCACTACCAGATCACTCCTTAAAGATATTGTACATCCGCAAAAGGATTTGATCAAATTTTAACCTTTCCGAAAGAAATGTATTAAAAAATTTCTCCTGAAAATTTTATTCTCTTAATATCGCTTTCGCATATTGAGTCGCTGAAAACGACTGTAAATCACTTATTCCCTCGCCCACTCCTATAGCAAAAATCGGAACCTTGTATTTTTGAGTCAGAGAGATCACTACTCCACCTTTTGCAGTAGAATCTAATTTTGTAACGATCAATCCGTCAATCCCAACCTTATTCAAAAACGATTCAACTTGAAGATGTGCTGTCTGTCCAGTTATACCATCCAACACCAAGATTATCTTGTGAGGAGCTGTTTCGTCTATTTTTTTTATAACCCTTTTTATTTTATCTAACTCTGCGATTAAATCATCTCTGTTTTGCATACGACCAGCAGTGTCTATAAGGATAATATCCTTATTTTCGGACTTTGCTCTTTCTATGCCTGCATATACAACGCCTGCAGCATCTGCTTGATCTTTTCCATAAAAAACCGTAACACCAAGCTGATCTCCCCAATATTTCAATTGCTCCACAGCTGCTGCCCGAAAAGTATCTCCCGCAATCAATAATGGGTTATGTCCTCTTTGCTTAAAAGCATGTGCTAATTTTGCGATTGAAGTCGTTTTCCCATTTCCGTTTACCCCGATCACCAAGATAATTTCGAGATTTTTGTTTGACAAATCAAAAATATCTGCTTCATAAGGCTCAAGCAATGAAGTTATTTCATCTTCCAGAAATTTTTTAATTTCAAATTCGGAAGCATCTCTTGGAAATTTTTTATCTGCTAATTTTTTAGCCAACATTATGGAAGTTTGCGCTCCCACGTCAGCACGAATTAATGCATCCTCTACTTCTTGATAAAAATTTTCGTCTATTTTTTTTCCCGTTATTGCCGTAAGAATACTCTTAGACGTTTTTTGAAAAGTCTTCTTTAATTTATCCAAAATCCCCATTTAAAGCTCTCCTATAATCGTATTGTCTTCTATTTTTAAGCAATTTATCCAATATTCTCTACCAGCTTCGAGTTCTGATAACGACTTTACTGCCAAAAAAGAATCCGTTTTTGCGATTTCTGAAGTTTCAGCTAAAACATGTAATTTCTGTCCTACAAACGATTGCAACCTACGGGTCAAAATTTTTGAAGCATCTTCTCTCAAAATCTTCGCACGAACTGCTGCTATTCTTTTCAAAACTTGAGGCATCAGAGCTGCCGGCGTTCCAGGTCGTTTTGAAAAAGGAAATACATGAAGCAATGAAAGATTTCCTTCTGATAATAATCTCCTAGTATTATCAAACATTTCATCAGATTCGGTCGGAAAACCCGTGATGATATCTGCTCCGAATATTACATTCTGTCTTCTTTCCAAAATTTTCGAATTTGTTTCAATTATTTGTTCTCGATTATGACGCCGCCCCATTCTTTTCAAGATCATATTATCGCCAGATTGAATACTTTCGTGAATGTGAGGCATCAATCTTTCCTCACTTCCGATAAGTTCAATGAATTCATCATCGATATCTGCAGGATCCAAAGAAGATAAGCGCAACCTCTTTAACTCAGGAATATTTTTCAACAAATACCTGATAATAAATGAAATATTCACTCGTGGAGACAGGTCCTGCCCATATGAAGAGATATTCACCCCAGTAAGAACCAACTCTTTGTACCCTTGCTTCAAAGATTTCTTTGCTTGAAAAACTATTTCATCCTTATCAAAACTGACGGACGGACCTCTAGTTAATCTTACTACACAGTAGGTACACCTATGATCACACCCATTTTGAATTTGTACAAAACCTCGGACTTTTTTATTATCCAAATCAGTCATAAACTTTTTTGAAGAACCGTATTTTGAATATTCTTCCTTGGATAACTTAACCTTATTAGACACAATTCCAACTACACCATCCATACCAAGGTAAATCTCCGGATTCAATTCCGCAGCACACCCAGTTAAAACCAGTTTTATGTTTGGATTTTGTTTGTAGAGTTTTCTTATCTCCTGCCTCAATTGCCTTTCCGCCTCGGCTGTTACAGCGCAGGTATTTATTATTGTATAGTCAATAATACCCAAATCCCTAACGAACCGTGAAATTGTCTCTGACTCACAGGCATTCAACCGGCATCCAAAATTTATAACTTCTCCCATAATTTCCCTTCAGGCGAAACATAACTGAATATCTTAATCAAGTCACTAAGGAATTAACTTAACTATTACTTATCCTGCAATGACACGATCCTCAATGCTTCTTGTCCTTTATCTTTTTGATTCGAAGAAATCCTACTGATTATATCAAAAATATCCTTTGCAGCCTGAGGAATCTCTCTATTTTCCACAAAAAAATCGTATTCACCAGAATGAGCAATATCCAAACGAGCCGTTAAAAGTCTTTTCTGAATATCTACTTCACTTTCTGTGTTTCTAAATCGAAGACGTTTCTCTAATTCTTCTATAGACGGTGGATTTATAAAAATTCCCGTAATATTTTTGGTTATAAACCTCTTTACTTTTTGAAATCCTTCCCAATTAATAACGAGTATCGAGATCTCATTTTTGCTCATGCTCTCTCGTATACTCGCAAGCAACACACCATAGTAATTTTCGTAAACCTCTGAAAATTCAGCAAATTCATTACGTTCTATCTTTTCTTGAAAATCTTTCTTGGACAAGAATATATAATCAACGCCGTCTTGCTCTCCTTCACGAATAGCTCGTGTCGTACAGGTAACCACTCGAGACAACTGCGACTTCTTATCCAAGAGATATCTAACAATCGAAGTTTTTCCTACAGCAGAAGGCCCTGAAATAACGAAAAGATGCCCCATAACTCCCCCTCTCTCACGAAGCAAGAATAACGCAAATCTCGATAACTTTCCAGTTATTAATTTGTTTTACCCGGAATCGAATAGGTTGCAAGAACCCTCACTGTTGTTCTTCCCATTTTTATTTTATGGTACAAAGTTGGATATTCCGTAGCTTTTTCGCACTCTCTTTTGTACGGGAAATTCACTTCAAAAGAGACACCTAATTTTTTGTTAAAACGCTTATGCCCTCCTATTCCGAACAAAGGAACATATTTGATCGCATTTATTGAAGAAATTTGATGTCCATCTACATAATATACGTATTTAGCCTGCATGCGCTGCACTCCCAATTTTAAAAAGGCAATTGTTCCCATATTTCGAAAAATATATCCACCCTTTATCGAAATCTCCGGAGTCATGCACGGCATTTTTAATTCTCCAGAAAGAGTATTAAATGAAGAATAATAACTGCTATTTAAAAGTCTGTCATAATAATCATAGTTAAATACTTGCATGTCGCCTGTTTCCTTCTGGGCTTTCCAGAAATCCAGCAAGAAAGTACCGCCGACAATAAAATTTTTTCTGAATTTTTTTGAATAATCTATTCCCAACGTAAACATAAAATTATTCATATCTTTTTTTGTCCTGTTTGCCCCAGTTTTGATAGTCGCGTTGAGAGAAGACATAGAATAAGTTAATCCTCCCAAAAGTTTTAACCCATCATATTTTACTGCATTTTGTTGCGCCCTTTTACTAACATCTATATAAACCTCAGGGACCGAGTCATCTTCCCATGATGTAGAACTGTTTGCTGAAACTACGTCAAAAAACAATAAACCCAAACAAAAACAATTAATAAATTTCATTTCTTCCTCTATCGTTACTTTACTAAAATATAAAGAATATTTTAGCAAAAAACAATCAATTATAAATATAAATCACACCTACTGTTAAACAAAAAGTCCAATAGCAACCATGAATTATCTTACTATTACTGAAAATTCAATCATCATCTACGAACTGGCTGGATTTTTGTGTGTAACTATCGATATAATTCTGGAAAGAACTCCTTTCAAATCTTTCCTCTCTATCACCATATCAACCATGCCATGCTTTAACAGGTACTCGGACTTTTGAAATCCATCGGGAAGTTTTTCCCGGATAGTTCCTTCAATAACACGAGGTCCGCTAAACGCGATCAAAGCTCCAGGCTCTGCAATATGAAAATCTCCCAACATTGCAAAAGAAGCAGACACACCCCCTGTTGTAGGATTTGTCAACAACACAATATACGGCAAGGAAGCCTCTTTTATTTTATTAATCGCAACTACTGTTCTCGGCATTTGCATCAGGGAAAAAATACCTTCTTGCATCCTGGCTCCGCCAGAACAAGGAATAACCAAAAAAGCACATGATTTTTTCAACGCATATTCCGCTCCAGCAATAATTCCTTCGCCCACAGCACTTCCCATAGACCCACCCATAAAATCGAAATCAAAAAAAACTGCAACGCATTTATTTCCATTTATACGACCATAGACAACATCGACTGCATCCTCACTTTGTGTCTTTTCTCTCGCCGCTTTCAACCTATCCAAATATTTTTTCGAATCCTTAAATTTCAGCGGATCATTCAATGGTGATTTATATTTTATATTCTTAACATCACCGTTATCGAATAAACTGGATATTCTCTCATCCACAGACAACCTAAAATGGTAGCCACAGTGAGGACATACCTGCAAATTACCAGATAAATCCGAATGAAAAATCATCTGCTCACAACCAGGACACTTTTTCCATAAATTATCAGGAACATCATTTCCAACCAAAGCTCTTATTTTCGGTCTAACAAAATTTGTAAGCCAATTCATTATCAGTCCTCATCCTTGAATAAACTATCTTTATTCAATTTTTTTTCGTTAACAGCATCTCTCAACTTTTTACCCGCTCTGAAGAACGGAACTCTTTTTGGCTTTATGATGACCTTTTCTCCATTTCTCGGATTTCTCCCAAGACTTTCTCCCCTTTCCCTAGTAGAAAAAGCTCCAAAATCTCGTAATTCTATCCTGCCTCCCTTTTGGAGTTTATCTATCATTAAATCAATAATGATTGATATAATCCTATCGACGTTCCCTATATTTACGTACGGAAAAATGGCAGAAACACGAGAAACCAAATCAGATCTAGTCATGACAATTCCCAAAAAATCAAAAAACAAACAATCCTAAACTCGACAAAGACCTACAACTATGTGTAGACTTTATTATGGAGCTTATTATACATGTATAGATGAAATATTCAAATATTACTTCATTGGAGGATTTTTACTCATCCCGACTAGGGAATTGCTTAGTTGAGAAAATTTCGCAATATCTATTAAATAGAATTTCTCGTACAGAATCCACTCTGATCCTGGGATATGGCATCCCGTATTTGAATAGATTAGAAAGTGAAAATTTGTTTTATGCTATTCCTACGGGATATAAAACAAGCAGGTGGCCAAAAATCAGACCATTCCAAACAGTTATTGTTGATGAAAAAAATTTGCCGTTTCTATCCTATAGCTTCGACAAAATCATTGTAATAAATTTTTTTGAGTTTTCGAAACATTCAAGACAAGCACTAAATGAGATTTCCCGATGTTTAAAAATAAATGGAGATTTAATTACGGTTGCTCTTAATAAAAGCGTATTATTTAGAAAGATTAAACATATCAAAAACTCCATAACAGAAATTGTTTCATGTTTGAACAGTAAAGATTTTGTATTGAAACATGTTTTTGAAATCGGAGAAAAATCATTTCATGAAATAGAAGCACCTTCTCCTTTTTTATTAAAAACTGCTCAAATTTTCTATAACATGGTCGTTTTAGATGCAAGCAGAGAGTTTTTTGCTGAAGAAACTGTCTTTGATTTTCAAGGGGCTCTTAGCGTCTCATAAGACTGTTGTTTTTTATTGAGATTTGAATACAAAGTCCTATTTCTGACCTTTCCTCAGCAACACTCCCCTGTTTAACAAAACAGTAGATCAAAACTAATAAGATATCAACAATAACAAAAAGGTCAGAAGTATTTTGTTTTTGTAAAATTCAACTACACCAACTTTTTGCTCTTCAGAATTTCACTGGCTTTCGGTAAATCCATCGCAAAAATATCTTCCGTCTTCGGGATAGACACATATTTTCCTTTGAAAAACACGTAAGGTCCGTAACGTCCGATACCAATTTTCACCTCTTCCGTTCCGATCGTTCCAATCGATTTCGGCAAACTTAGTAAAAGCAAAGCCATATTCAAATTAACCTTATCCGCTTCAACAGTTTTAGGAACAGGAACTCTCAGAGGTTTCTCTTTTTTTTTTTTTTTTTTTTCCGTTTTGCTTTGATTTTTCTTCTCAAGGTAAAGACCGTACGGTCCCTTTTTCAGCAAGATTTCCGAGTTATCCGCTGGATCATTTCCCAAAAATTTAGGAAATTCACTAGCTGCAACCATTGCATCGTCATCCTGATTCATCGGAGAAGAATCTAACTTTCTCACATAATTGCACTCTGGATATCGTGAACAACCTATAAACGAACCAAATCTTCCTATTTTCAGACTAAGCTCACCTTCTTTGCACTCTGGACATTGCCTCGAAACCTTTCCATCAACCATGAAAAGAAATTTTTCCATGGATTCATTCAACTTATCAATTACATCGGAAATTTTGACATTTTTCATGCCAGAAATCGCCGCTGAAAAATCTTTCCAAAAATTATTTAGAACATCCAGCTTTGAACGACTATTGTTCGAAACATCATCCAAAAATTGCTCCAAATCTGCAGTAAACCCGTACTCCAAATAATGACTGAAAAAACTCATCAGAAAGGAAGTAACCAAACGACCACGAATTTCAGGAACAAAGTATTTTTTTACCAATTTTACATAACCCCTGTCCTGTAAAACCTGCAAAATCGTCGCATAGGTTGAAGGACGACCAATTCCTAACTCTTCCAGTTTCTTCACAAGACTTGCTTCGGAAAATCTTGGAGGTGGAGTCGTAAAATGCTGCAACGCCTCAATTTTTTTGGTCGGAGTGCTATCTCCTTCCTTCAACGGAGGCAACAAACCCTCTTCATTTTCATCCTGATCGTCTTTCCCTTCAACGTAAACTCTCAAAAATCCTTCAAATACAATCGTATTTCCATTGGCTCTGAAAATGTTCTTATTCTGATCACTCAAGTCGACCTGTACTTTATTGAACTCAGCCGAAGACATCTGACAAGCAACTGCTCTTTTCCAAATTAGTGAATATAACTTTAGTTGATCGCTAGCAATCTTACCTTTCAGAGAATCAGGAATAATGCTTGCATCAACAGGACGAATAGCCTCATGAGCCTCTTGAGCATTTTTTACTTTAGTACTATAAACTCGAGGCTTTGATGGAACAAAATCCTTTCCATATTTCTCTTCAATTACACTACGAATTTTTTTTACAGCATCAGTCGACAAATTTATGCTGTCGGTTCTCATATAAGTTATTAACGCTTTGGTTTCTCCTTCGATATCAACGCCTTCATACAGGTTCTGAGCCAACTGCATAGTTTTCTTGGCACTAAATCCTAATTTACGAGAAGCTTCCTGCTGTAAAGTCGAAGTGATAAATGCAGGAGCTGGATTCCTTTTTACGATTTTCGACTCAACCTTAGTCACCGAAAAATCATCCTCTAACTTATCTTTTATCGCCAGGGCTTCTTGTTCATTTTTGATAGAAAATTTATCTAATTTCTTACCATTGTGATGAGTTAAATGAGCTGAAAATGCCTTTTTATCGAGAGTTGCAAATTTTCCTTCGATTGTCCAATATTCTTTTTTTTCAAAAGCCTCAATCTCAATTTCTCGATCAACAATTATCCGCAACGCGACAGACTGAACTCTACCGGCCGATTTACTTCCTGGCAGCTTACGCCATAAAATCGGAGAAAGGTTGAAACCGACAAGATAATCTAAAGCTCGACGCGCAAGATAAGCATCAACCAGGGAATCATCAATATCCCGCGGATTTTCTATCGCGGACTTAATTGCACTTTTTGTAATTTCGTGAAATGCGATACGTTTGAACGGAACTTTCAGCTTTTTCGCTTCCTGTAACACCTCTTTTATATGCCAAGAAATAGCCTCCCCTTCTCGATCCGGGTCAGTCGCAAGTAGCAATTCATCACAACTTTTCAATTGCTTAACAATATCCTGAACGCATTTTTTCCCTCGAGCACTCATTTCCCAAACCATTGAGAAATTATTGTCCGGCTGAACACTTCCTTCTTTAGCTAATAAATCACGAATGTGACCATAACTGGCCATAACCTTAAAATCCGATCCCAAATATTTATTGATCGTCTTAGCCTTCGCCGGAGATTCCACTATTACAAGACGCATTTCAACCTTTTAACCATTTATTAAACTTATCCTCTGTCCGCTGAGTCTAATGACCTTATTTTTTACTTCCAACTCCATTAAAACCGGTAACACCTCTTGAAGAGATACACCAAGTGATGAAACCAATTCTTCGATAGTTATAGGAGTAAAACTCAACAAATTCAATATCTTTTCGTGAATTTCTCTAGGTTCGGATTCAAACGAAACCGTAGCACTATCAAAAAGAAGCCCTTTTTGAATTGTTTTACGCGAAAAAATATGATCTAAAACATCTTGAGAAGATAAGGTCAAAATAGCCCCCTGTTTCAGTAAATTATTTCCTCCTTCACTCTTTATATCTAGAGGAAATCCAGGAACGACAAAAATATCTCTGTTATATTCCAGAGCGCACCTCGCCGTTATCAAAGATCCCGACTGCTTTGCTGCTTCAATTATAACTGTTCCCGCAGACAAACCGGCAATAATTCGATTTCTCTTCGGAAATAAATGTCCCTGAGGGGCGGTTCCCAATGGCATTTCCGCAAAAACAATACCGTCTTCTTTTATATTTTCGTACAATTTTTTGTTTTCAGGAGGATACACAATGTCTATACCCGACGCCAAAACTGCTATCGTCCCCGTAGAAACACTTGCTTTGTGAGCTTCCGAATCTATACCACGAGCCATTCCCGAAACAATAACAACATCGTTACGACCTAAATCTTCCGCAATCTGCCGACAAAATTTACTCGCGATTATTGAAGAATTTCTCGCCCCGACAATCGATATCAAATTTCTTTTGTTAAATTTTTCTAACCTTTCCTTTCTCCCCAGAAAAGTCAGCATCGGCGGAGCATCGACTATCTCTCTCAATAATGGCGGATATAACTCATCTTCTAAAAAAACAAACTCCGCGCCCAACTTTCTTGTATTTTCTATTTCTTTTTCAATAACAGAATCCTCGCAAATTTTATATTTTGGAGAATGATTCTTCAAGAATTTCAAAGCTTCCAGAGCACTAGAATATTTTTTGATCAGCTGCCAAAACAGATGAACACCTATAGACTCACTTCGAGTTAACTTCAGACGAGCAAACTTTTCTTCATTCGAAAGTATTTCCAAACGATACCCCTATATTCTTTTCTCCTGATTGTTATGCAATCTAATTAAATTATCCTTGTGTTTTATAAATATCAAAATGACCAAGAATATTAAGACACTCATTATGAATATATCATTTTGAATATACCTATATATCAACAAACTACTGGAAACAGCAATCAAGCAAGAGACAGAAGAAATGCGGCAAGCAACAAAAACTGTTCCCCAAACCAGTACTGCACCTAGAAGTACTGCCCAACTGATGGCGCCAATTGTACCCAAGAAGGTCGCAACGCCCTTTCCGCCCTTAAATTTTAACCAAATAGAAAACATATGTCCGATGGTTGGGGCAACAAGAATCAGCAAATTACAGATCAAATCACTTGAATCAAAAAAATAACAAGGAATAAATGCCTTAGAAAAGTCGCAGACTAAAGTCATTGCACCTAACAATTTTCCCTGTGTCCTCAAAACATTCGTACTGCCGATATTTCCTGAACCTTTCTCTCGAAGCCCTCCCGATCCGAATAATTCTGAAAAAATAAGTCCAAACGGAATTGATCCTAGCAGATACGCAAACAAAGGATATAAATACTGCTGTATCGACATTAGTCATTGCCCCCCTTCTGCCTTAGAATTTCATACAGAGAAACTGTCGCAGCTTGAGCTGCATTCAAAGTCGTAAACCTCCCAACACTCGGCAACTGAACAAGAAAATCGCAATTTTCCCTAGTCAAGCGGCGCATTCCCCGCCCTTCACTACCAATTACCAATACAAATTTACCTGATAAATCCATTTCTCCAATTCTTTTATCACCTCGCTCATCTAATCCGAGACACCAATATCCAGACTTTTTCAGAAACTTGAGTGACTGAACCAAATTTTTCACTTTTATCAAGGGAACAGTTTCGAGCGCTCCGGAAGCTACCTTCGCAATCACCGCCGTAACTTCTGGAGCGTGGACATCCGGAAGAACAACTGCTTTTGCTCCGAACACAGCAGAAGCGCGCAATATACTCCCAACATTCTGAGGATCTGTAACTTGATCCAAAAACACTATCGGACGATCGTCATCTGGAAGATCCTCTAAAAAAACCTCATCTAACGGAAGAACTTGGGTAGCACATCCCTGATGAATAGCATCCTTTCCAAACAAAGACGAAAAATAATTTTTATCAACAACATCAACTTTTACAGAACAATCTGAGAAAAAATCCTGATTTTGTGGAAGAGCAATTATTTTAAAAACTCGCCTCACCTCGTTCAGCAATGCTGCTCGTACCGCATGCTTACCGTAAATCCAAATTCTATTACCCTTTGCCATCACCTAAATACAACAATCTGCATGCATCAGGCTATCGCATTTTTCCGTTATTTTAAAGAAAAAAGTACAATAACGATGAATCCATTCTTTGCAAATAATTGTATTTTCATCTTTGGTTCGCTTTTTCAGTTATCGGGCTCTATTAGATCCAATCCATCTTGAATAACTTGCAGAGAATTAATGTCACTTCGTGAAATAGGATCAATCTTCGTATTAACAAAATTCTTGGCTAAAAAGGTTTCTATAATTCCTGTGATTAATTTTTGATTTATCGAATTGTTGAAACTAACAACAGAAATACTAGTATCGCCTTTACCTGATACCTTTTCCAAAAATTCACCGATAGACTCAGAATTATTAAAGCTACCTAAGATCATCGTTGGTTTCAAATTTTCATTGAAATTAAAATTACTGATCAAGGCCATATCATCTTCACTCGGATCAACGGAGATACATCCAGCAAAACCATCCTGATCTTTCAAAAAAAGCTGTATGGCCGGAATAATACTGTGTTTTTCCGCTAATAAAATAATGTTACCGCGTTTCACCTGTTTATTTTTTATAGCCCAATTGATTGCTCCACTAATATCTTCCATCGCTCTATCGACTGATTCATCAATGATATTCTTTGATTTTTCTAATTCTTCAGAAGACAGTTCGCTTTTATTACCTTCTTCACTGACATATGATGCATCTATGTCATCCTTTTCTTTGCTGAGATTTTGATCTATTACATCCTTAAGTGCCTTCGTAAAATCTTCCTCTAATTTCCTATAATTCAAGCAAAGAACATTAAATCCTCTGTTAGCCAGAACTTGAACTATTGGCGTGTATTCCCAATTGTACTGTTTTGAAGAATTTGTCATGATAATCAAAGGAGAATTAGTAGTACTTCCAAGTCCCAGTGTAAGAAACATCTGTACATATTCTTTATCTTTCGAATTGAAGTAATGACACGACGTCGATCTTAAATTAAGTCTATTAGCGTTGTAATCATTAATGTTATAAATTCGGCTACTACCCGAATTCGCTTGAAAAAATGTGAAATTACGATTTTTTGTGTTATAAAGAAAGAACTGGCTTGCAAGCCTATCACTCATCACACAAATGAGCCAAATCTTTCCATCCGATGTAGTATTAACCCGGTACCAAGAAGCATAGTTAAATTTGCTGTTTATCATATTAATATGCGACTTGGTAATGTTATCCCAAGCAAAATGCTGATACCTTTTGCTGTTTACAGACACGAATACAGGTACTCCATTTTGATCTACATTAATCTTAATCTGAAAAAAATTTGAAATATTTTTCAACTCATATATTTTTTGCTTCGTTATTTTTGGTTCATCCTTTTTTAATATTTTAATTCTCTCAATCAAAAGAGAATTTTCAGCCTTGTTCAACGAGGCTTTATACCCGTTACCATTTTTATCCACAGAAAAATACTTTGACGTATTCGGATTTTGTATCTGATCTATCAATATCAAATTGGAAAGATCTTCAGAGTCTTCAGAATTATCCGAATCGTCTTCTTCTATCTCAACGACATCATCATAATTCGAATCAACGTCATTATCCTCCTTTTTTATTGATTTATTTATGGCTCTATTCTGATCAAAGTAAACGTTCGTTAAGTTATTTTCATTCTTTATCAAAAAAACTGGATTCAAATTTTTGTCAAATAAAAATTGAACCGGTCCTGACAACCTTCTCTCTCTTTTGCATGAAAATCTTTTTTCTTTCGCGTTGTACTTTATGCTGTATAGAGTATATCCTTCTCCATCATAGCATTCAGCTAAACATACTGAATCATTTTTAAAGAAACGAATAGACTTTAAATCCTCAGGCAAATCCAGCTGTCGGGCTGTAGAAAGAGAAGTTTGAGCTTTAACTTTGAGAATATTATTTTCGTTGTAGTAAGTATATAAAATATTTTTTCCAAAAAGCGCAAAATCATCAATTGGATATTTTTCCTTAATTATCTGTGAAACATAAGATTTATTATTAGAAATATTTTTCAGGTATCGATTTTTTCCTTCTTCGACAAAACAAATCACTCTCTGCCCATCAGGGCTTATTTCAATCGCTTTTATCTGTTCTTTAGGAAAAACATCCTCCCTTTTCAGAAATTTTACGGTTTGCTTATATGGCTGTGAAACAATCTGATTATTGGATTTATCCCCATATTGTCTAGATCGATTTATCAAAAAATCGGTCGTTTTTTGGGATACAATGTTTTTTTTCGAATATAATTGATTAGAGGAGTTCTGTTGTTTTTTTGTATTTTCTCCGAAGCCCCCCTGTTTTACCGCAGTATCCAGTACAGAACCGAGAAACTTATTTACATCAAAATCCCCATAGCAATTAAGACCAAAACAAACCAAGAAAATCGCAAATATGTTTCTCATACAATTTACCTACGTCGACATTATGAAACTGTACACAAATAAAGCTAATTTTAATCCGTACCCTTTTCACCTAAAAGTAAAAACTCCGTCACTTACCGAAAGAAGTTTTCGCATCATCAAATGTTGGATATATTTTCAGTATTTTATCAAATCCGCTCATTTTAAAAACTTCATATATTTTTTCTGACATTTCGGTAAGTGCAAATTGTCCTTTCATTGACGCGATCTTCTTTCCTGCCATAAGAATAACTCTCAGTCCAGCGCTAGAAATGTAACTTATATCTGAAAATGAAATGATTATCTGTTGATTGTCAGGAATTACCTTCATAATTCCTTCTTCAAAACTTTTTGCGGTTGAAGTATCTATTCTTCCGCTCGGATATACTACAGTAATGCCTGAATCCTTTTTAGTTGTAATTTCCATTTCATTCCTCTTCTTTCAAACTAACAAATATATCTAATTGATTTTTATCCTCTACTCGCTCGTAAGTAACGAGCTGAGATAGCTGCTTAACAAAAAAAATTCCTAAACCACCGATCTTACGACTTTCTAAAGAAGCATCCGTATCAGGCTCGTTTTTTTTCAGAGGATCAAATGGAATACCCGCATCCGATATTCGTATATGAACCACATCATCCTTCTTATCTATTGCAATCGTAAAAGTATGTTCTTGTCCGTCATTAAAAGCATAACTTATTACATTCGTAGCTAACTCGTCTATGATTATAAGTATATCAAAGCATTTCTTCTCACTTACACCGCTAGTGTGGCAAAATTCCTTTATGCAAGAAAACACTCTGTCTATTTCTCGGATATCGTTTTTTACACTAAGTAACATTACGCACTACCCTCGGTTTATATTTTAAGCATAAGGTTGTAATGTCGTCCGACTGCGGAGCCCCGTTAACAAATCTCTTTATCGCGACAACTAAATCATTCACCAATAATTTCGGAGTAGTAATTGGATGTTGTTTCAATACGCTAATAAGTCTTGAGGAATCGAATTCTTCACCACTACTATTTGCCGCTTCAGTGACTCCATCAGTATACATCATAATTATTTCACCAGGCGAAAGTTCATATTTATTATCCTGAAATGTCATATCTTCCATGATACCGAGTGCCATACCCGAATCGCATTCCAAAAATGAAGGTTCTCTACTCGGATGAACGACCGCTATCGGAAGATGTCCTGCATTGGTATAGGTCAGTTCGTGAGTTTCCATATCAAAAATTCCATACATTGCTGTAACAAACATTGTTGTCACATTCTCTCCCGCCGCTGTAACGTTCTTTCCAGATACATCGGCCATAACTATTCCGACTTTTGTATCGCTCAACCAAAAAAAATCGTAAAAATCGCCACCTACTTCAGCTGCAGGTATTGAATCCGCCCAAACATCGACATCTCCTTTCTTTAAGCTATTTCCAGGCAGAATACTCTTTTGCAATTGAGCGGAAAGAGTTAATTCATCAGAAATTGCACTGAGTTTTTTTGCCGTAACCGCAGCCTTTTTCAGCTCCAATACTGTGTTTACCGTGTTTTCAATAGTAAGGGTTAAATCTTGAAAATCAATCGGTTTAATAACGAAATCATGTGCTCCGCTTCGCATAACAGCACGCAACGTATTCATATCCCCGTAGGCAGAAGTAACAATGGTCTTCATTAAAGGATAAGCATCTTTAAGTTGACTAATAAAATTTATTCCGTCGAACCCCGCAATATTAATATCGGTAATAAATATATCAAAATTCCCCTCCTTCAACATATTCGACACTTCATTGGAAGATACGGAAAACGAAAAAGAATAGATATTATTCTCTATCTGATGACGAAATTCTTGTAGAAAAAGATCTTTTGTATCCTTTTCATCATCTAACACAAGTATTTTTATAGGATCCGCCACTTAAATATTCTCCTAAAAATGCTACAATTATGTTCGCATAAAAAAGTTTACAAATTATGACTATTTCAAAAAATATTCGAGAAATTGTACTCGATACCGAAACAACAGGGTTAAATCCCGAAAATGGAGATCGCATCGTAGATATAGCTTGTGTTGAATTAATTAATCATATACAGACCGGCAAGGTTTACCAGACATATGTAAACCCTCAGAGACTTATGAATGATGAAGCTTTAAGAATCACTGGAATTACAAACGAATTTTTGATGGATAAACCTCTCTTTGAAGATATTGCTGACGAATTTTTAGATTTCGTCAAAGATAGCACTTTAATTATACACAACGCGAAGTTTGATATTGATTTTTTAAACAGTGAGCTGAGCAGACTCGAAAAACCTCTTTTCAAGTTGGAAGATGCCGTGGATACTCTCATGCTTGCGAAAATTAAATTCCCAGGTTCAGCAGTTAACTTGGATGCGCTATGTCGCAAATTTGAGATAGACACTTCGATTCGTGTTACACACGGAGCATTGGTCGACTGTTACCTTCTGGCAGAAGTATACTTAAATCTGTTGGGAGGACGACAAAGCAGTTTGTTATTCGAAGGGGAAAAAGAATTCGACAATTTAGTCCAAAAAACTCCACATCGCGAACATTACAAAACTCGAAAGTTTCTTCCATCCAATAAAGAAATTGAAACTCACGAAGCATTCTTACAAACACTGAACAATGCCCGATGGCACTCATTTTTGAGTAAAACAACAGAAGAATCCGATCAATCAAATTGATCAAATATTATTGTTATATTCGTTTGACTTTAGAAAATAGCTCGGTTTATATTAACGTGATTGAAATTTGTTAAAAAGGAACTTGGTCATGAATAAAGAAAACTGGGGTATTAAAAGAGTTTGTTTATGCTGCGCTACTCGTTTTTATGATTTAAATAAATCCCCTATTTTTTGTCCGAATTGCGGTGAGGAATTCGACCCTGAATACTTGATGAAAAGAAAATCTAAGTTGGAACAGGATAAGGAAGTTGATAACGTAATCGATGATGTTGAGTTACTCGATACAGACGAAGATATCGAATCGGAAGATGGTGTCAATCTGAATGAAACTGAAGAATAGTCTCCTTCTGATTCTTTTTGCAACTTCTGTTTTCGCCGGGAATCCTAAATTTCATCGAAAGATCCGAAAGATGAAGGACGTGTTGGTGAGTGTTGTTCCCGACGTAGATTCATCAATTTGGGAATCTTTTCCCGTAGAATCAGATAATGTGAATATTCAAGTTCTTGATAAAATCAGTGGAAAAGTCTTTAAGTCAAAATTAAGGCTGGGACAACCTGTTCGCTTCGGTACAGTAACAATAGATTTGGAAAAGGCTTTTGTAAACAGTCCCGATGATTTAAATGAAGTTTATGCTTATATAAAAATCCAGGAAGATGGAAAGGTCGTTTTCAACGATTGGCTGTTTGCATCCTCCCCTTCAATTAATCTGTTTACGCATCCTGTATATGATATACGTATTGAGTTTTAAATTTATTTAATTATGCGAGAAAGTAAATGAAATTAAAATCGCTGTTGGATAAAGAAATTCCCGTGTTTTTAGCTCCGATGGCTGGAGTAACAGATGCTCCTTTTCGCGAAATGGTAAGCAAGTTTGGAGCAACAGCAGTAGTTTCGGAAATGATTTCCAGCGAAGCTTTAGTCAGAAATAGCGCAAAGACCTATCGTAGACTTACAGGCAGAGGAAATATCAAAATCGTTCAGATCATGGGATCGGATCCCCAACGAATGGCAGAGTCTGCAAAAATAAATGAAGACAATGGAGCTGATATCGTTGATATCAATATGGGATGCCCAGTAAAAAAAATCGTGAACAATAATTCCGGTTCGGCATTGCTTAAGGATGAAAAATTGGCTGTAAAAATAGCTAAAACTGTCGTGAATTCAGTAAAAATTCCCGTTACTCTGAAAATGAGATTAGGATGGGATAACGAATCGAAGAATTTTCAGAATTTGGCCCGACAATTCGAAGAAGTAGGAATTAGGATGCTGACCATTCATTGCCGAACACGCGCTCAAATGTATAGCGGAATTGCAAATTGGAAGGAAATTTCAGATTTAAAAGACATCATAAAAATACCTTATCTCGTCAATGGTGATATAAAAAATTGTAATGATGTACGAGAAGCCCTAAAGCAATCCAATGCATGCGGAGTAATGATCGGAAGGGCTGCACTAGGAAAGCCTTGGCTACTTAACCAGATTTTGCAAAAAATCAATCATGGAATAAATGTTCCTTCTCCATCCTTAGAACAACAATATGAAATTGTAATGCAACATTTTGAAAATACTCTGAATTTTTACGGAACGGAACATGGATTGAGAATTTTTCGAAAGCATCTTTGTTGGTACAGTAGTGGAATGAGCGGAGCATCGAATTTTCGTGAACAGATAAATCATTTAGATGATACGATATCAATAAAAAAAACCATCAGAGTTTTTTACGAAAATCATTTCTAAAATAGCTTTCATAAAATTGAATTTAACGCTAATATGTAGCTTACATGGAAGAAAAAAGATGAAAAGTTTGAAAAAAGCAAGCGTTTTCGGCTTTGGAAGTTTATCTGAAGCAATGGAAGCTCGGCTCGAGAAGTATTTCGAAATGCATAGCGAAGTTGATGTACCAACGGGACTTTATGATATCATTATAAAGGAAATTGAGAAAAGTCTATTGAACGTAACTATGCGACACGCGGGAGGCAATAAAGTGAAAGCTGCTCGCATACTCGGAATAAATAGAAATACTTTACATAAAAAGCTACTTACTCTAGACTTGGAAGATGAATATTAGTTTTACTCTACGAAAATTCTGGTTTTTTCTAAGAAAGTCCTACAAAAGAGAAGCTATAGCCTATCTCTTCTTTTTTTTATCGACTATATCTTGTGTGTGCACTTATTGTTTATTCTATAACATTGAGCTGTTTAATGAAAATCCTCGCAAAGTAATTTCAATTTTATATTTTGACATGGCTTTTATCATTGTATTTTTATTTCTGGCATGGAATAAAATTACTTTTATCTGGGGCAATCGACACAAAAGAAGTTCTCGTTTTACGTTAAAACTTATTGCTGTTTTTTCTTTCATTTCCATTTTACCATCGATTTTGATGTGTATTTTTACATCAATATTTTTCCACAATGGACTGGAATCATGGTTCAACAAAAGAAATCAAACTGTCTTACGGGATTCTCTGAATGTGGCAAATTCATATTTAGAGGAAACTCGCAAGTTGACTCTGGGAGATTGTATCTCGATATCGCGAGTAATCGAGGGACAACTGAATAAGATGAATGTGTGGAATGAAGGTAAAGTCGAACGAACTTTGGGATTTATGTTGGACGATCTTTGCAGCTTAAAGGATATGAGCGGAGCAATACTTCTAACTGAGGAAAATATTATCGCCCGCAGCAAATATAGTGTATCTCTGCATTTCCTCAATATTAGATATGAGGATTTAGAACAATTACGAAAAGTCGCAGACCTACCCAAAAACGGAAAATTATTAAATATTAATGGAATAGATAAAAAAACTCTTATAAGCGCTGCATGTTTTCGTCTCATGAAAAGTCCTGAGCAGTATATATACTTAATTACAGAGAAAAAGGTTAGTCCGAAAATAATTGAGCACGCAGATAATGCTCGCAAAGCGTTTGAAGACTATTACAAATTACTGGATAACAGGAGTTCTCTGGAAAGAGCTTTTATAGTAATGTTTTTTGTTATAGGACTATTGATACTTGTAATTTCGATACTTCTGTCTCTCATATATTCTTGGAAATTCATAAAATGTATCAGTAATTTAATTGATGTCTCAGAGACAGTAATGGAAGGAGATTTTTCTGCCCGAGTAAGCGAACCCGATTCCGATAAAGGGGAAATTTCAAACTTAACTAAGACTTTTAATCAAATGATATCAAAAGTTCACCGCCAACAGAGCGAGCTTATCACGATAAATGATGAGCTCGATGAAAAAGTTAAGTTCATCACAAACGTATTGTCAGGAATTTCTTCAGGAGTCATAGGACTCGATAACTTATGCGTTTATATCTGGAATAGTAAAGCTGAAGAATTGTTGGGTAAAAAATTTATTTTTGGAGAAAATATCCTCAATGTTCTGCCTGAACTACAGGAAATGATCAAAGAAATAAATGAGCAAAATTCGTTTATTTCTAAGGAAATAAATTATCAAAGAGATAATAAAACTTTGCTTTTTTCGATCAAAATCGTAAATATCGTAGCAGAAGATTACAATCGTTATGTGGTAACCTTTGATGATCTCACAAATATGGTGGTCGCTCAACATAAAGCGGCTTGGTCGGAAGTTGCACGACGTGTTGCTCATGAAATCAAAAATCCGCTTACGCCTATCCAGCTATCGGCACAACGTCTACAGCGAAAATATATTTCTCAGATTTCAGATGATCAAGAAACTTTTTCCAGATTAATCGAAATTATAATAAGGCAAGTGGGAGATATTAAAAGATTAATCGACGAGTTTAGTTTCTTCGCCAGACTTCCTGATCCAAAATTGAAAAAAATTAATTTAGAAGAGGTCTGCCAACAAGCTATTTTCCTTATGAATGAAGCTGCTGATGGAGTAAAAATCTACTTTCATAAGGAAAAAGATGAAGAAAAATATCTTGTAAACGGAGATGACAGATTACTGCATCAATGCATTGTTAATGTCATAAAAAATGCTTTAAATGCTTTATCAACGATCGACCGAGAAAATAAAGGTGTTTGGATTCAGTTACTGAAGGAAGACCATATTGTGCGGCTGGAAATTGAAGACAATGGTCCAGGTCTTCCACAAGATAGAATGGATTCACTAGCAACACCGTATTTTACATTGCTTCCGAAGGGAACTGGTTTAGGATTATCAATCGTAAAAAAGATTATTCAGGACCATAAGGGATCTTTGGTTTTCGGACAAAGTTCTCATGATGCTGGAGCTAAGATAACGATAATTCTTCCGACTTTCACGGAATCTACAGAGAGAAATATAGAACACAGTGGAGATCGCAAATGAAAAATAATATTTTAATCATAGATGACGATGCTGAAGTCAGATCTTTAATTTCAGATGTTCTTTCAGATGAGGGATATACAACTTATCCTGTCAGTAACGAAACCGAGGCTTTTTCTAATTTAAAAAAGCAGGAATTCGACCTGATTTTCTTGGATCTATGGATCGGCGAGGATGAATCCGCTGGTCTAAAAATTCTCGACAAAATAAAAATGCAATATGCAGAAATTCCGGTGGTAATAATCTCGGGACATGGGACAATAGATGTAGCAGTCAGTGCTATCCAAAACGGAGCTTTTGATTTTATTGAGAAACCTTTTGTAATAGATCGATTGTTACTCACAGCAAATCAAGCTATAGAAATAAATCGTTTACGTAAAGAAAATTTGAAATTAAAAAACAATAGAATGGATCTTGATGTTATAGGTGTTGGTAAATCTCAGTTTGCAATAAATCTTAAAACGACATTAGACAAAGCATCACAAACAAATAGCCGAGTATTTATTGAAACTTATCCCGGGATGGGAACAGAAAATGTAGTTTTCTATATTCATCGCCGATCATCACGGAAAGATTATCCTTTTGTTCACTTTAACTGTTCCTCAGATGCTAAAGACAAAATCGAAGCAGAGTTATTTGGAAAAGATAAAACTTCGGGATATTTAGAGAAGGCAAATTTTGGAACTTTGTTTTTAGAGAATGTCACGGAATTATCCCAGGATTGTCAACGGTATCTTCTGCAATATATCCAAGAAGGACGAATTTATATTGAAAACAGAGGAAATGTCTATGTAGATGCAAGAATCATCTGCAGCCACAATGCTAATTTTGACCTCTCTGATTTTAACCAAGATTTATTTTATCGATTAAATATTATAAATATTAAAGTTCCCGAATTAAAAAATCGACGCGAAGATATCCTTCCTTTGGTTGATTATTACTTAAAAAATTCCGATAGTTTTTTCGGATTAAAATCAAAACCATTTACTGATGAATGCAGAGCAATCCTTCAAACTTATGAATGGCCGGGAAATGTTTATCAAATAAAGAGTATTGTGGAAAATTCTTTAATCAACGCATTGGAAGACGTATATATCACAAAAAAAGACCTTCCAGCAGAACTCACAACCAGCACACGAGACAAATTTGAGTCTCTTGATATATCCAAATTAATCGCGTTGCCATTGCGAGACGCCCGAGAAGCATTTGAAATAGACTATTTAAATGCTCAAATTGAAAGGTTTTCGGGAAATATATCCAAAACCGCGGAATTTGTGGGAATGGAAAGATCGGCACTACATAGAAAATTAAAATCTCTAAAATTGAAACATTCTGATGAAAAGTAATTTCGCAATCGGTTTAAACTTAAACGATTAATTTATATATAAATTATGATCGTTAATGAGCCTATGGGCCTCGTTTTCTTTGAATAAATGCATTTCAACAAGATTGAATTTTAAAAGCATGTACATTAAAATAAAATCAAATTTAGGAGGAGTTATGAAGTCAAAAAAGAGTTGCAATGGCAAATGTCAGGGATGCTGTTCAAAAAATCAGCTTTTAGCAGGAGCCGTTATATTGGCATCGTGTTTTGCTGTATATGTGGCATATAATACCCATTGCCGAGATTATTACGAGGCTACTCATCCATACGCTCCTATACCCAAAACTGATAAGGAAGTGTTTACTAAAATTTACAACGCCAAACATTGGAAAGAGTTATCTGGTCCTGAAGTTCCTAAAGATGAAGAAGGTCATCATCCATTTATAGATTATTTGCAAGATTTTATCGCAAAACACAATGTTTCCAGTGTCGTAGATATGGGATGCGGTTATGGAGAATTGCTCAAGGATTTAAATCTTCCTGAGAATACAACATATTTGGGGTTGGATATAGTTGATTCCGTTATTGCTTATAACAAACTTCACCATGAGAGAACAAATGTTTCGTATGATACGGTGGATGACATCAAAGATTTGACAAAATATAAAGGAGACTTACTTATTCTCAAGGATGTCATTCAGCATTGGAGTAACGACAAAGTGTTGTATGCAAGAGATCATATACTTCCGAATTTTAAGTATGCGATCATCGTCAACAACATCTATTTCCCGAGATTAGGACCTGTTAACTCTGAAATAAAAACAGGGAACAGTAGACCTCTGAATCTGGAAATTTCTCCATTTTACATGAAATTGAAAACTATTAAAGATTACAAATCTACACCCTCGGGAATTAAGAGAATATATTTATATAAAAATAATAAGATAAATTCGTAATAATCTCTCAGAATTAGACAATCTTTATTTTTTAACAGATATCCACTGGCTTAGCTGGTGGGTATCTGTTTTAAACTCTAAATTATTTTACAAAAACTTTACAAAATTTACCAAAAATTAACAAAATTTCGATAATCTGAGAAATGAGTATAGATAAGTCTCTGTTCAGGTTTTTGATTTTTTATGGAGAAAGAAATGGAATCCAACTTTAAAACTTTATGTGCTTGCTTGGCATTGATAATGTATGCTGAAAATCTCATGGCGGGTGAAAAAGATGTTCAAAGCACCAATTCGCAGTCGCAGAACAAACCAACGGATTCCCAAGGCCAAAAACGTAAAATGTCTCAGGAAGTGTTGCACAAATGGATAGACGCTGCAAAGAAAGGAGATATTAACACTATACGCTCATATATAGATCAAAATTATGATGTCAATGCCAAGAATAACGCTGAAAGCACAGCATTGATGTTCGCAGCAGCAAATGGAGACAAAGAAATAGTAGAACTTCTATTGGATAAAGGCGCTGATGTCAATGCTAAGGATGAGGATGGAAATACTGCATTGATATTCGCAGCATGTAAAGGAAACAAAAAAATAGTAGAACTTCTATTGGCATACAAAGCTGATGTTAATGCTAAAGATATGGATGGAAATACTTTATTGATAATCGCAGCAAGTAAAGGAAACAAAAAAATAGTAGAACTTCTATTGGCTAAAGGCGCTGATGTCAATGCTAAGAATAACGCTGAAAGCACAGCATTGATGTTCGCAGCAGCAAATGGATACAAAGAAACAGTAAAACTTCTATTGGATAAAGGCGCTGATGTCAATGCTAAAGATAAGAATGGAAATACTGCATTGATACTCGCAGCAGATAAAGGATACAAAGACATAGTAGAACTTCTAAAGGATGGAAATACTGCATTGATGGAAGCAGCAAGATCTGGAAACAAAAAAATAGTAAAACTTTTATTGGCTAAAGGGGCTGATGTCAATGCTAAGGATAAGGATGGAAATACTGCATTGATGGAAGCAGCAGATAAAGGATACAAAGACATAGTAAAACTTCTATTGGATAAAGGCGCTGATGTCAATGCTCGGGATGAAAATGGAAGAACAGCATTGATAGAAGCAGCATTGAAAGGGCACAAAAAAATAGTAGAACTTTTATTGGCTAAAGGCGCTGATGTCAATGCTAAGGATTACTTTGGAACCACAGCATTGATACCCGCAGCAGCAAATGGATACAAAGAAACAGTAGAGCTTCTGTTGGCTAAAGGCGCTGATATCAATGCTAAGGATAACCATGGAGACACAGCATTGATGTGCGCAGCAGATAAAAGATACAAAGACATAGTAGAACTTCTATTGGCACACAAAGCTGATGTCAATGCTAAACGTGTGAGTGGATACACAGCATTGATGGACGCAGCATTGGAAGGACACAAAGAAATAGTAGAACTTCTATTGAATAAAGGGGCTGATGTCAATGCTAAGAATAATGATGGATACACAGCATTGATGGACGCAGCATTGAAAGGACACAAAGAAATAGTAAAACTTCTATTAGCTAAAGGGGCTAATGTCAATGCTAACAATAAACTCGGAAACACAGCATTTATACTCTCATCAATGTTTGGAAACAAAGAAATAGTAGAACTTCTGTTTGCTAAAGGCGCTGATGTCAATGCTAGAGAGGATGGAAAAAATACTGCATTGATGTACGCAGTATTGAATGGACACAAAGAAATAGTAAAACTTCTATTAGCTAAAGGGGCTAATGTCAATGCTAAGAATGATCATGGATTCATAGCATTGATGGACGCAGCAGCAAATGGATACAAAGAAATAGTAGAACTTCTGTTGGCTAAAGGTGCTGATGTTAATGCTAAGGATGAGGATGGAAATACTGCATTGATGAAAGCAGCATATTATGGACGTACAGAAACAGCAAAACTTCTATTGGATTATGGTGCTGATGTCAATGCTAAGGATAACGCTGGAGACACAGCATTGATAAAAACAGTAAAATTTCTATTAAATTACGGGGCTGATGTCAATGCTAAGGATAACGCTGGAGACACAGCATTGATAAAAGCAGCATTGGAAGAACACAAAAAAATAGTAGAACTTCTATTGGCTAAAAGGGCTGATATCAATGCTAAGGATAACCATGGAGACACAGCATTAATGGACGCAGCAAAGGAAGGACGCAAAGAAATAGTAGAACTTCTATTGGCTAAAGGCGCTGATGTCAATGCTAAGAATAATCATGGAAGCACAGCATTGATAAAAGCAGCATTGGAAGAACATAAAGAAATAGTAGAACTTCTGTTAGCTAAAGGGGCTGATGTCAATGCTGGGGATAACACAGCATTGATACTCTCATCAAGGTCTGGAAACAAAGAAATAATAAAACTTCTATTGGCTAAAGGCGCTGATGTCAATGCTAACAATAAACTCGGAGAAACAGCTATTAATGATCAAAACAATGACGGAAAAACAGCCTTAGTGAAAGCAGTGGATGGAGGATACAAGGAAATAGTAGAACTTCTGTTAGCTAAAGGTACTGATGTCAATGCTAAGGATGAGGATGGAAATACTGCATTGATGGAAGCAGCATATTATGGACGTACAGAAACAGCAAAACTTCTATTGGATTATGGTGCTGATGTCAATGCTAAGGATAATCATGGAAGCACAGCATTGACGTACGCAGCATTGAAAAAACACAAAGAAATAGTAGAACTTCTGTTGGCATACAAAGCTGATGTCAATGCTAAGGGTCATTATGGATACACAGCATTGATACTCTCATCAAGGTCTGAAAACAAAGAAATAATAGAACTTCTATTGGATCATGGTGCTGACATTAATGCTAAGGGTGAGGATGGAGATACTGCATTGATGGAAGCAGCACATCATAGATGTATAGAAGCAGTAAAACTTCTGTTGGCTCGAAGTGCTGATGTCAATGCTAAGGGTCATTATGGAGACACAGCATTGATACGCTCATCAATGTCTGGAAACGAAGAAATAGTAGAACTTCTATTGGATTATGGTGCTGATGTCAATGCTAAGAATAACTCTGGAAGCACAGCATTGATACTCGCAGCGTATTATGGACATACAAAAATAGCAAAACTTCTATTGGTTAAAGGTGCTGATGTCAATGCTAAAAATGAGGATGGAGACACAGCATTGACGCGCGCAGCATATTATGGACGTACAGAAACAGCAAAACTTCTATTGGATTATGGTGCTGATGTCAATGCTAAGGATGAAGATGGAAATACTGCATTGATGAAAGCAGCAAGGGGATACAAAGAAATAATAGAACTTCTGTTGGCACACAAAGCTGATATCAATGTTAAGGATAAACATGGAAAGACAGCATTGGATTATGCAAAAGAAAAAAACAGCAAAGAGATCGTGAAATATTTAGAACAGGCGAAGCAAAAAAATAACTAAATTATGAGGGGTCCTCCTTTTTTGTATCCCGAAAACAAAAACCCACCGACGATGCCGATGGGTTTCTGCGAATTACAATTTTCTTTACGACTTTTGGATTTTAAAATCCGCCGTAACCGCCCATTCCGCCAGGTGCTGGCATCTGAGGCTCTTTCTTTTCTGGCTTTTCAGCGATCATGCACTCCGTTGTAGCCATCAAGCTTGCGATGGAAGCCGCGCTCTGCAAAGCGATTCTTACAACCTTAACAGGATCGATGATTCCTGACTTCAACATGTCGCAGTATTCCCCGGAACGTGCGTCGAAACCGTAGTTAAAGCTGTCATTCTCAAGAATTTTTCCGACAACCAAAGATGCATCCAACCCGGCATTGTCAATGATCTGTCTTGCCGGAGCTTGCAATGCTCTCTTCAAAATGTCGATTCCCAACTTCTCATCTCCGGAAGCCGTCGTGACATTCGCCAAAACTTTTACCGCTCTCAACAAAGCAATTCCACCACCAGGAACGATTCCTTCTGCAACCGCAGCTCTTGTCGCGTTGATAGCATCTTCGACTCTGTCCTTGCGCTCTTTGACTTCAATTTCGGTTGCCCCACCGACTCTTACGACGGCAACACCACCTGATAATTTTGCCAAACGCTCCTGAAGTTTTTCACGATCATAATCAGAAGTCGTCTCTTCGATCTGGTTTCTCAACTGACCGCAACGAGCTTCTATATTCTCAGCAGCACCTGCGCCGTCGACGATAGTAGTATTTTCTTTGTCGATGAACACTCTCTTCGCGGTTCCCAACATATTCATATCGATTGAATCCAATTTGATTCCCAAATCTTCACTGATAACCTGACCACCAGTGAGAATTGCAATATCCTCCAACATTGCTTTTCTTCTGTCCCCGAATCCAGGAGCCTTCACTGCGGCAACCTTTAATCCGCCACGCAGTTTGTTTACAACCAAGGTTGCAAGAGCTTCACCTTCGATGTCTTCAGCGATAATCAACAACGGACGTCCTGACTGCGCAACTTTCTCCAAGATAGGAAGCATCGGCTGCAAAACGGACAGCTTCTTCTCATGCAGCAAGATGAAAGGACTCTCCAACTCGCAAGTCATCTTCTCAGGATTGGTTACGAAGTAAGGGGAACAATATCCTCTGTCGAACTGCATTCCTTCAACGACTTCTAACTCTGTCTGCAAAGATTTCGCCTCTTCAACAGTGATAACTCCTTCCTTTCCGACTTTTTCAAAAGCCTGAGACAGCATCTCTCCGACTGAAGAATCACCGTTTGCCGAAATTGTTCCGATTTGAGCGATCTCTTCGTTCGTAGAAATCTTCTTGGAAACAGTTTTCAACATTTCGGTAACAGCTTCAACACCAACATTGATTCCTCTCTTCAAATCGATAGGATTGACTCCCGAAGCTACTACTTTCAAAGCCTCTTTTACGATCGCTTGGGTAAGAACGGTCGCCGTTGTGGTACCGTCACCCGCCAGATCATTAGCTTTGCTCGCAGCTTCCTTTACCATCTGAGCTCCCATGTTTTCAAACGGATCGGAAAGCTCAATTTCCTTCGCTACGCTGACACCGTCTTTCGTGATTTTCGGACTGCCGAAACTCCTCTGAATTACAACATTGCGTCCCTTTGGTCCGAGAGTAACTTTTACCGCGCTTGCAAGGGTATCAACTCCCTGCAACATTTTACTTCTAGCATCAACTGAAAACTTTACGTCTTTTGCTGCCATAATCAATCTCCCTATTTATTTAAAATTCCTAAAATATCAGACTCTTTCATGATGACATAATCGCAACCATCAATCTTTACTTCGTTTCCGCCCCATTTGGAGAACAAAACTTTATCGCCAACTTTCACTTCCAACGGGTGAAGATTCCCATGCTCGTCACGGACGCCGCTTCCTACCGCAAGGACTTCTCCTTCAACCGGCTTTTCTTTTGCTGTGTCCGGAATGATTATACCGCCAGGAGTTTTCGCTTCTTGATCCACTCTTTTGAGCAAAACCCTATCTTTCAAAGGTACAAAATTCACTGTACTAGTCATTTATAACTCCCAATTATGTTAACCGGGAATATAATATCACTTGACCTACAAAGTTCAATTGAAAAAAATCCAAATGATTTCGAAAAATTAACAGAATTTTAACTATTTTTACATTAACCTTGCTTTGGTAAACGAATAGGTGATGGATGTATAGAAGTGTTTCGTATGTGTTTGGGTTAGGGGCATTGCTTATGCTTGTTGCCTGTGGCGATGGAGAAAAAAAATCCGAAACAAAAGAACAAAAAGCTAATTCTGCGGCGGAAACAGTTGCGGAAGATGCAGGAAAGGTTTCTGCCGAAAGCAACGATGAAAAGAAAGGTCTTTCGGCAAACGAAGTCAGTAAGGAATCAGTTTCGACGACGAAATCCGAAGAAAATGTTGTGGCTGAAACTCCTCAACCTGTAAAATCTTCTAAGGCAAAGGATTCCAGAGGAGTAACCAGAGAAACCGACTCTTTAATAGATATAATCGAATCACCGATAGATGATATTGTAACTGATGAAACTGTTATTGCGGAAGAGAACCCGGATGATCAGGTTCAGGATGTCGTAGAAAAAAAGGATGAAAGTCAATCTCGAGCTGTCGCGAAAGAGGAAGAGGATTTAACTGATCAGGTTAGTAATGTTGAGGAAGATCAACCGAAAATTGGTGTGGAAGAACATGTGTCGGAATCTGCGACAAATGTTGATCAACATGCTGCAGACAGTGTACCTGCATATGAGTTGGGCGAGAAAAGTGAAACGGTTGAATCTCCTGAAGTTCCCACTGATGACATAAACGCAGTGAATTCCGAAGTTCCGGAAGCTCCTGAGGAAGTTGTGGAAGGAGAAGTTTCGAACGCAAGATCAAAAACAAACGAAGAAGAAGACTTCATTATGTAG
>CADARG010000007.1 GCA_902790255.1 uncultured Pseudomonadota bacterium
GATTTGCAACATCGAACTTGGTGAAGATTTACAGCTTGATCACCCCGACAAATCCGCAACTTTACTCGGAATTCTATCGCATCTTTGCGACAAACTTCCCGAACATTTTACCGACCAGGATTTAGTGAAATTTAAATCCGTCGGTGAAAACTTGCTAAAAAAGTCTGGTTAACTCAGATTTTTCTAACCTTCGAATTTTCAAGTTTGCTTGACGCCAAATACGCAAGAAAACTCGGAGGAGATAAAATATTTGGCACAATAAACCAACAAAAGTGGCATAACAAATGGCACAATAAGATCAATTCAGTGCAAGCTTACAGCAGAATGAGATCAGGAAATGCTTCTTTTCGCATAATGCTCCACATTTTGTTAATATAAGATAGGGTATAGAAATTCTCATAATAATGATAATAAAAAGCTCCTTTTAAGGTCATTGTATATATACCGTTATTTTCTGTTAGAAAGCCCAATTTCTTTGCAATCCAGAGCTCAAATCCATACATGTTTTTTAGAGGTACACCAAAAAATTGTTCAAAATCTCGACTATTTAATTTAGTGCTATAGATTGTCCAGAATAACCAATAAATCATTCTCTGTCTTTGGGTAAAGCGTAGAGTTAGGGAAGTGGGTAACATTCGTTGATCGATTCTTTTACAATAGGCCGCAACGTCAAAGGTATTAATCTTAAACTGATCATACAGTAGGGTTGTCGCAGAACAGCCAAAACCTAAAAAGTTCTCTCTGGTCATAGAAGAGTATTTTGCTTCTGGTTCGCTTGAGAATGTCCAGATAGAACTACGAGAATAGCCTTTGTTTAGGCAATATGTTGTAATACTATCCAATAGTTCTCTTTTTTCTTTTTTAGGCATGGCTTTAACGTTACTGTCCGTAAATGTGAAATCGATCAACGGATAAATTGCTATGTGATTAGCTCCCAGAGAAAATGCTGTATCGATATCAAACTTTAAATCAGCAAAAGTTTGTTCAGGAAGTGCAAAGATAAAATCCATAGAAACAGTTTCAAATGGAACTGCATGCAATGCCTTTTTGATCGAGTCTATATCAATAATTTTTCTTCCAAGAATGCGTTGGTATTTGTTCTTAAATGACTGAATCCCAATACTAATTTTGGTTATACCTGCGTTTTTTAATACTGAAAGAATCTCCACCGTCACATTGTCAGGATGCAGTTCTAAGCCGATTCCGTCTGTAATAATAAAATGCTCATTTAGAGCGTTAATGATTTCGCTTATACGATTAGCCACCAAAGCAGGAGTACCACCACCAAAATACAGACTGGTGACTTTTTTCTTATCTGAACACTGATTTCCTACGAGATGAATTTCTTGTATTAGATGATCTATATACATATCGCAAATCTCTTTAGAATAAAGCACTTTACAATATGGACAGAAATTGCATATGCCTTTACAGAATGGGATATGGACGTATAATCCAAGATTACTACAATTTTTAAATGGCAATTGTTGATCATATTCACTTTTAAATATAAATGGTTTGGTCGATCTGGTTAGCCACATTCTGGTCAAATTCGTTAATATATTCATGATTTACCTAAATGTATTTTAAATATGTTCGAAGCATTTCAAAAATGATTTTGAGATTACCATGAAACAAAAGTGTATATTCGGCAACAAAGAAATAGCCACATTGTTCACATAAGCCTGGAATTTCTATACAGCGTCCACATGTGGATAGCTTACCATTTTCTATAACTACACATTGATGACAAGGAGTAGGAAACTGATTTTCAATTAAATATGGGAAGGCGTTTTTTAGATTAAAGATAGGAGCTCCTTCTTTCATCATTTGAGAGATAATTTCACAGCAAGTTGCTTTTTCTTCTCTAGTAAGAGCTAATTCTTTTGTATCCGGATAAGGTGTATGGAAATTAAATGATACAGCCCTTATATTTTTTGTATTGCGAGCAGTTAAGCAAACATCTCGTATATAATCTTTGTTGATTTTATTAATTGCCATATACAAGCAAATATTGTCTGCTGTGGCATTATGGATATTATTCATTATGATGTCATATGTATTACCACGGATTTCATTATGACGTTGTTTATCTCCATCTAAACTAAGAAGAATTAAATTTGCCTCAGGAAGATCAATTGGGAATGTACCATTTGTTACTACGTTAACAATCAGAAAGCCCATCTGTTTAGCTTCAATTACCAAGTTTCGCAGATTATGACCTTTATCTTTCCACAAAAAAGTTTCTCCACCACAGAAAAATAGAATTCGAACCCCCATATCATATAACAATTGCATTTCTTTTTTAATTTGGTCGTAGGGATGCATAACAGCTGTAATATTATTGACTGAACAATGTTTGCAATGAAGATTGCATCTATCGGTAACAATTACGGTGCCTAAAATAGGCTCCCGTTTTTTAAATAAAATAGTTTTTATTCCGAAATAGGTAAAATAAAGGAAAGACGACAATTTCATTGATTCATTTCCCCATGCATTGCAGTTGCTCTTACATTATATATTAAAAAGAATTTAAATTTAAATTTATTCTCCACTCTGGTCATAAATTCCTTATGAATAAAAAATACTAAACCATTTCGCAATTTAAAAATCCTGTTCATTTTGGTGCTTTCGGTAATTTCAGAATAGCAGACGCGTCTTCGCTGCTTTCAGTAAAAGCGTTTGTATTATTCAGCATATCTGTGGCATTTTTTAAAGATGTCCAATCTATAGACAGCGTGTATTTCTGCGCAAAATCGATCGTCTTAATGAAAGCATCTGTAATTCTGTTGTGTGATAATCCTTTCAAAGCCAACAAATAATTTTCTCGATAAACAGTCGGAATAATAATTCGTTGCTCGTCATCAGCAATGAGTTCAGCATTCATCATTATACGAGATAAACGTCCATTTCCATCATCGAAAGGGTGGACTTCCGAAATTAAAAACATCATGAATGCGGCTCTACTAAAAGCTGTGTTGAGTCTTTTATATATTTCTAATTGGAAATCAGTATAAAACAAAAATTCGAATCCATCTTTGATGTCATTCAATATGTATTAGCAAATTGAAAGGGGTATACAACTCGATCATCCCGACAAATCCGCATCTTTGCGACAAACTTCCCGAACATTTTACCGACCAGGATTTAGCGAAATTTAAATCCGTCGGTGAAAACTTTTTAAAACGCTAACCTCCAACATCTCCACTTGTGTCAGACAACAAATAATTCTGAAAATTTTCTCGATTTATGCAATTAAATTCATTCGGATATGTCTCCGCAAAGATTTTTGGAATTTTCACTTTCTGTTTTGATGAATATTTGAACTCAAAAGCATGAAGTAATCCATCATATTCTTGAATGAAATCGATTTCTTGTTGATCATACGTTCTCCAAAAATAATTATTAGAAAAATTTCTTGCATTGCTTGCCTTCTTCATAAGTTCGACTATACAAAAATTCTCCCATAAACCTCCTACATCCGCCCTCATATCCGTTTTAACAAAAGAACTTATTATGGCATTTCTTATTCCAATATCACAAAAATAGATTTTTCGAGACTTTGAACCGACTTCCTTGCGTAAATTCCGACTAAATGCGGGTAAAACGAAGATAATAAAACATTTTTCCAACAGATCGATGTATTTTTGAACAGTTGTAACACTGATACACAAATTGCTCGCTAGTTCATTGTACGATACTTCGCTGCCTATCTGCAGTGCTAAAGCTATCAACAAATTTATAAGAATCTTTGAATTTTTAATCCCTTCAATCGCGAGAATATCTTTGTATAAATATCCGTTTTTGATTTCTATCAGTTCCTCACTTGCTTCCTTTTCAGATTTCCCAACCACAGTAGGATAAAATCCGAATCTCAAAAAATGTTCCAAATTAGAATTAAGCTGAATAAAATCCATTCCCAATTCTGATAGAGAAAAGGGATACAAATTATAGGTTCGACTTCTTCCTACAAGAGGTTCTCCGACTTTATTCAAAAGATCAAAACTTGATGATCCTGTCGCAATTACTTGAGTTTTCGGAATATGATCGTGGATTATTTTCAATACTAATCCAATATTTTCGACAGATTGAGCCTCATCCAAAACAACCAAATCATATGGAGAAAAGGTCTTTCGCAATGATTCAAAGTTAGTAGTTTCCACTAACTTCCGTATTTCAAAGTCTTCACAGCTCCAATACTTTATCTTCTTGTCTGACGAATGATTATCCAAAATACGCTGCACTAAAGTTGTCTTTCCTGTACGACGTGCTCCAAATAATAAAATCACTTTGTCTTTGAAAAGATTGGCTTCGATATGTTTTTCTACTTCTCTTTGTTTGAACATTTTAGCTAAATACCTTAAATCCATATTAGATATTAACATAAATATCTTAAATAGCCAAAATTTTTCTGTTCAAATCCGAAAAGAACAATGTTTTTCCATAAAAATCTGTACTTCATTAAAGTAATACTCACAATGCGGAAACACGCAAATCTGATCATCGGTAAATCTAAGAGTGGATTCTTTTTTTAATACTACCCGCGGGGGTTCCCCGCCTGCTTCCGATGCGTCCCCCGTAATTTTTCTGAGAAAAACGACGGGGTCTAAATCTAGGAAATACCATTCACCGAAAATTTAACCTCCGAATCTTCAAGTTTGCGCAGCAAGGATACGCGGGAAGATTCGGATGGTGACAAGCATGGCGCGTCAGAAGCTGATGCTTTTCTACTTTAATTTAACCCTGCCCTAAGTGAAGTAATTTTCGACTCTTATTTTATCTAACTTTGAGTTGTATGTATTTGTGAAATAAATTATTCTACTTAGGGTTTAAGAGAAGTTAATTATGATTATCGGGTACGCGCGAACCTCAAGTAAACATCAAGAAGCTGGTATGGAAGATCAAATTGATCAGCTTACGAAAGTCGGATGTGAGAAAATTTTTTCGGAACAGGTCAGCTCTGTTGCTCAGCGCGATGAGTTGGATAGGGCTTTGGATTTCGCGCGCGAGGGAGACACTTTCGTCGTGACGAAATTGGATCGTCTTGCCAGATCGGTCGCGAATTTTCTGGAAATCCAAAAAGCTCTGGCTGAAAAATCAGTAAATCTCCGAATTCTTGACCTCAATTTGGACACTTCCACTCCAATGGGAGAGATGGTGCTGGGGGTTTTGGCCTACGTCGCGCAGTTCGAGCGCAAAATCATGTTGGAGCGCCAAAAAATCGGTATTGCGAAAGCAAAATCGGAAGGAAAATACAGAGGCAAACCGAAAAACGAGAAGCTGCTGAAACGCATGGACGCCGAAATCGCCGCTTACGACCGCAGCGCCCCGCGCTCGCTCTCAATTAAGCAAATTGCCGAAAAGCTGGATATTTCTCAGGGATATTTATATCAGCGGATGAAAAAAATCGCCCCCGAGAAAATCCGCCACAGAACTTCCAAACGCGACATTATAGAAAATGTGTTTAATGGTGATGAGAATCTGTACGCAGCCAGCCGTCTTCTTGAGAGAAAAAAGCGGAAATACGCGAAATTTGTGAAGAAAGAACGAAGTTAAAGGAGTCCTCTTCCCTATTATATTCTAATCGTATTTTTAAACTCTATAACGTATGATGCTTTGTGTTTTTGTTGAAAACCATATTTGTGGATTTTAACAAATTCACAAATCTCAGCTTCCTCTAAAATTCTCTCAACAAATAGTGAGTACTGCGTCCTCGCCCTGATTTTTCAAGAATGTTTTTCTCAATCAGATCATTGATATCTCTCGAAGCCGTATCTTGAGAACATTTGCAAATTTTCGCCCATTTTCCGCTGGTAAGATTTCCGCGAAAATCATTAAGTAACATTGAAATGATTTTACGCTGTCTATCATTGAAAGAAATATTCGCATTTTTTAACCAAAACGCAGCGATCTTTTCTGTATTTTGAGTTAATTCAGTACTATTCGAAATAGCAGCTTGGAGAGTATCCAAAAACCAGACAAGCCAATTTGTTATATCAAGAGATCCTTTTTGAGTTGCTTCCACTATTTCATAATATTGTCGACGACATTTCATTATCTGAGCAGCCATTGAATAAAATCTAAATCGAGATTGATCGCTTCTTTTCAAAAATATTTCCGTCAGAGCACGGGCAATACGACCATTGCCGTCATCCAAAGGATGCAATATCAAAAACCACAAATGAACGACAGCGGCTTTTATCAAATTATCATCAGCCGAATTGTTCGCATAATCCAGAAATTTTGAAAATTCATTATGTAACAAAGTGGCAGGAGGTGCTTCGTAATGAACTTTTTCCCTACCTATTCGTCCTGAAACCACTCGCATAGGTCCGTTCGAATCTGATCGAAATTGTCCGACATCTATTTTGTAAAGACCGCTGTATCCCGTAGGAAACAACGCGTGATGCCAAGAAAAAATTCTCTCCGAAGTTATTTCTTTTTCGTAATTATTTATGGCATCGAGAATAATATCAACCGCGCCGTCAACATGTCGATCTGACGGAACTGATATTTCTATTCCCAATTTTCGAGCAACAGAAGATCTCACCTGGTCAAGATTTAAAGATACTCCCTCGATTTCCGAAGATTTTATCACTGTGTCTGTTAAAATTTCTAACTCTGACGGCAGGTCGAATCCCAGTTGTTCCATCTTACCTAACAGATATCCTTGAGCCTTTTTTACTTCTGCTAAGTTGTTAAGAACTACCTCCACCTTCCAAAAGAACTTTGGCCATTGATGATTTTTGTATATGTACACGAGACCAATCTCCGCAAACTATGCGGATATTATACTACTTAATCTCCGCAAATACAAAAAAACCTCTTCTAACACTCGAAAAATTCCTGAAAATTAAAAGTTTTTCGAGTAGCTAATAAACCCAAACTTTTTAAAATCCACAAATAAACATTTATGAATTTACATAAATGTGGTTTTCAATAAAAACACAAATCCACATCCATCATTTTTAATTTTCAGGAAACGTCCTGCTACTTTATCGCTCTAGGTTCTTCAGCCACTCCACTATGTCCGTATGTCCTCTCGCTTCTGCCAATGTTAAGGCTGTGTATCCTGCTTTATTTCGAAGATTTAAATCTACGCTTCCATGTACAACCAGATCATTTTGAGCATTATTGAGCAGCTTTACTATTTCGATATGTCCGGATTCCGCTGCATACATCAGAGCTGTATACCCCTTCATATCTTGAAAATTAGGATTGGCGCCTTTTTTCAGAAAAAGTTTGACTATCTCTGTGTGCCCGTTTTGAGCAGCCTCTGAAAATACACTGGTACTTCCGTAAGGAGCGGTTCTATCAGGGTTAGCTCCGTTATTAACCAAAAGTTCAACTATGTTTATATTCCCTCTTTGAACGGCATTCGATAGTGCGTAAGACAGAACGGCTTCATCAAAGAAATCACTACCACCCCATTTATCCAGCAGAAGTTCGACTATTTTTCTATGTCCATTTCGTGCAGCAATTCCCAACACATGATGAGAAGGCCTTGCGGTTTTTTCCAGTAACAGTCTGATTATTTTCGTATATCCTTTCTCAACTGCAATCTCCAAAGGATATGCCCTTTTATTGGGATCAGCTCCGTTATCCAACAAAAGTTTAACTACTTCCGTATACCCTTTTTCAGCTGCGTAATCCAACGCACTGGTCAGAACGGCATCATCAAAGAGAACGGGATATTTGTTTAACAAAAGCTTTGCTGTATTCTCATGTCCGTTTTTCAAAGCGCTAATCAACATCGGCTGTGTCTGTTTAGATCGCAAAATAGGAGGACCGTATTCTGATATGTTCACGTTTTCCACGTATTGAAAATTGGGATCAACACCTCCATAATCCAAAAAAAGCTCGACTATTTTTTCATGCCCTTTCTCAACCGCCTTCGACAGAGCTCGAGATAATATGTCTTCATTAAAAAGATCTCCGCCGTTTTTCAGAAAAAGTCTGACTATTTTCTCATGCTGTTTCTCAACCGCAACATCCAATGCATAACTGCTCGGTTTGGCGCCTTTATTCAACAAAAGTCTGATTATCTTCGTATATCCATTCCGAGCAGTACCATATAATGCGTCGGACAAAACGAATTCATCAAAAAGATCGGGACATTTGTTCAGCAGAAATTCAACTATTTCTGTATGCCCGCGATAAGCAGCATTTGACAAAATATAACTCGGAACGGATTCATAAAATAGATCTGTATGTTTATCCAGTAAAAATTTAAATATTTCTATATTCCCGGTTAGAGCTGCATTATCCAACTCGTCAGATAACTCTTTTTTATCGACGGGCAAGTCGCCTTTTAGAAGACCTATTATCACATTCGACGATTTTTTCGATTCTACACCGTTTTTCAGCAATAACTCTGCTATACCTACATATCCGTTCTCGACCGCATAATCCAGAGCACTTGACAGAGATTCTTCACTAAAGAAACCTTCTCTTTTTTCCAGTAACAGTCTGACTATTTCGGTATATCCTTTCCTCGATGCGTTTGAAAGAGTATAAGAACTTGGATTTATACCCCTCTCCAGAAAGAGTTCGACTATATTTATGCGCCCGCCCTGAACAGCATTGTCCAACGCACGTGACATCATCACTTCATCAAAAATATTGTTACCTTTCTCCAGCAATAGTCTGACTACTTTTATGTGTCCTCCCCGAGCAGCACAATCCAGGGCTGTTTTTTTATATTCATTCACATGATTGATATCTATATTCCTATCTATTAAAGATTTTATCTCTTCCAGATCTCCGGCATGAGCTGCCTTAAACCATGTATTATAGTCGACATCATGAATAGATGTTGCATCGGCTGTTTTTGTTGTCTGACCCAGATTATCAGGCTCGCCAGCAAGCATCGCAAAAGAAAAATTTCCGCACAACAACGTCGATACTACACTTATATTTATTAAACTACGTCTCATCTTTCCCCTTTTTGCATTATCAAATATACGGTCCACGCTAACATAAAAATTCAAAATTTCAACTATAGACTTTTATTATTTTAACCTCTGTTTCTTTGTCGAAATCTTCGCGTAGCTTGGTTTCATTTTAGATCCTCTTCATTTGTTAATAGATCTACATGAGTATATTTGTCCCCACTTTTTTCGGAATTTTTCTTTATAAATTTAATATTATGATAATATCAATACGATATCAAATTGCTATTAATTCAATATCAACTTAATCTTTATTCGCTCAACTTATTCATCTAAATCTTAACTATATTTTTTGTTTTCTGAACACTCGTTTGCTGATTACCTCCTCTCCCTAAAGGAAAAGAATTCCTGTCGGCTCCTAACAGAGATCATCATGGACGGGTTCGTGCTTCACAAACTCGGCTGCCCCAACCGACAATATATTTATTACTGCATTGTAATCTGCATTCAGTATAACTACTTTAATATTTCCTCCACATAAACAACAGTGTGCTAAGAAAAGCATGAACAAACTTCGAACTCTCTGTTTGAAAAATATTCCGATGGATTTCGAAACCTGTTCCTCGCGATCTGATTTCAAGAGCTGGCGAGCGGGTGAAGATTACCGCCTTGCATATAAAAATCTTCAAATATTGCGATTCAAGCGCCCAAATAAAATAATATCATTATGATATCATTCTAAGATTAAAATAATATTAAATCGATATTAGTTGATCAACTCTTTTAATCTCTTTTTCACCACGAGGCGGAGCAACTCCAGGCAAACGGAATTCATCGATACGTCCGTAATTGCGGAAATTTCCCGAATGTCCTCCAGACACAGAAAACCGATTTCAATCGATCAACTCTTTTAGTCTCTTTTTCACCACGGGACGGAGCAACTCCAAGCAAACGGAGTTCATCGACACGCCCGTAATTGCGGAAATCTCCCGAATGTCCTCCATCAAAGAAATCGGGAATCTCACCACCATCGGTTTAGTCTTCTCCTTCACAAAACGCGCGCGCACCGGCCTTTTATCGAACTTCGCATCGACAAGATCCATAAAAGCTTCTGCTTTTTTTTCCTTTTCTTCATCGGATAAAGGGGGCAAATTAAAACTCATTCTAAATCTCCTTGTAAAATCTTGCTAAAATTCGGTAACCCGACATGGAAAAATCGTTTGCCGCAGACCGGGGCTTGTTCTCTTCCTCTCTTCAGATCGATCAGATCGAGAGAAACTGAATCGCGGACTCCCCTCCTCCACAGCGTGTCTGAAATTTGACTTCATTCGGCTGTTTCTCAATACGGACAGGCAGTCCTCCCCTGCTTTCCGATTTTTCAGAACAGACGGAGCAAAGCTCATTTCAAACTTCATGTCGCAGCTCACGGAAAAACTCATTCAAAAATCTCCATATAAAGACTGGTCATCTCTTCGACGGCCTTGGAATCTTCCGGTTTATATTCTGTAACCGCCATTCCGTGCAGCGCTGAACGCCTAAACGAGATCCTTTCGCGAATTACCGTGTTCAGAATTTTCAAATCCTCAAATTCGTCCAAAAAAGACCTCATCTCTTCTGCCTCTTTTACCGCGGGATTTGCCGAAGCCTGATTTATCACGACGTAAGCATGAAGCCGCTCGTTGATTTCGGATGCCGTTTCGACCAATGACTGTATCCGACCTAAAGTCCAAAGATCAAATTGAGACGGACGCAACGGAAAAATAGCCTTGTCGCACACCAACAGAGCACCTCTCAACTCCGGAGAATCTCGTCCGCCGGCGTCGATGATGATGTCGGAGTACTTACTTCGCAACTGCATGACCTCTGTTCTGACAGCCTTTTCATATTTTTGGATACTCGCCACACGCGGCATCACTCCCCTATCCTCTCGCAGCGAACACCAGTAACTCGATGTCGGCTGCTTGTCCGTATCGATCAGCAAAACATCGCCTTTGTCTGCAGTACGCATCGCCGCCAAATTGGTTGCGATAGTGGTTTTTCCGGGACCGCCCTTCTCTCCCCCAATTAAAACAATCATTGAATCCTCCAGCAAAAATGATATCATCATCATATCATAAAGATATCAAATATATAACATATATATTGCATAAATTCACATTTTACACATTACGCAAAATAAAGGATCCCCCGCCGCAAGTGGCGGCCTCAGTGATTAAAGATCTTTTTCTTAGTAGTTGTTCTCCTATCAACCAGGCAGCGCCCGGAGACAATATTGTGAGTACTCCTATAACAACGGTATGCGATACGTATCTAAATTGTTCGATTTTAACCTTTCGTTAACTTTTAATTCGCACCAACCCCTCACTCCCCACCCTGGGCATGGTAGCACAGAAAGGTTAAGATTCGGTTGATTTAACCTTTCGTTAACTTTGTGCGCGATTTTGGTAAGCGATCATTTATACCGATTTTCAAACGAAAAGTGTACGAGTCAGTGAGTTGCCGCCCCTTTCCCTCTTGTATCGAAAAAATTGTTGGTATTCTGCTCGGCATACCGTTCGATAGAATTACTTTTAATACTGGCTCCAGGAACTTCCTGGTCGGCATACCATTGGAAATTGGTATAATTTTTATTAATTCTGCAAAAACGTAAAAAATATAAAAAAAACACATTTTTTTTTGAAATCACGATTTTTATCATATTGATATTAAAAATACACCTAATATATAATCAATATATATTCAATATAACATCAAATTAACATCATATTGATATATTTACTCATTGATTAACCTGCCTTGACTTTCTTTTTTTTTTGTGCAAGTTTGGTATTCAAAGAGTCGGAGATTCATTGTTTGGTCTCTCAGCTTCCTTTTGTTGGTTTTCATTGGACACAAACAAGAGGATAAAAAAAAGCGACTTATTTACAGTAAGCCGCGAAATAAAAATGACACAGCAAAAGTGCCACAACACAAACAATCAATGATTCTTATATAGCATGTATTTGCAGAATCATCAAGTAAATTATGGCACTTTTGCGAAAAATTTTAGTAGTTAGGGAGTTTTTGTATGAGTGCATACAATTTGATAAAGAAAACAAAAAAAATTTTAACGGAACCACAGTATAAGTTCATGAAGCAGCTGGCTTATTGGTCGCTGAATTCAAAAGATTATGGCTTAAGGAAAGACGGAAAGACTTGGATATACAATACCCATCAACAGTGGGCGGAGCAAATAGGCTACGGAGTAACAACTGTTCGCGAATCCATTGCGTTTTTGGAGCAGCTCGGGTTTATCAGCAGCGACTTTTTAAATCCAAACAAAAGACGCCGCGTTAAATACTATTCGATAAACTTCGAAAACATCGAAAATTACCTCGCGGAACAAGTTTCTCAAAAAGCAAAAAAAACATCGGTGAAAAACGCGACCGAAATCGCTTCTGCTTTAACTGTTTTCGAACCATCAGAACAACAATTGAACCGACAAATGGAGCGACAAATGTATACATATAACAAAATACAAGATAATAAATCTTATAAATCACACCAAGATGATCTTGGAGCCGATATTGAAAGTAATTCTATCAAACAGTATGCCGACCAGGAAGTTCCTGGAGCCAGTATTAAAAGTAATTCTATCGGACGGTATGCCGACCAGGAAGTTCCTGGAGCCAGTATTAAAAGTAATTCTATCGAACGGTATGCCGACCAAAATACCGGCAATTTTTCCGATACAAGAGGGAAGGGGGCGGCAAAAGATTCGCATACCAATGTGTTGGAGAACTCAAACAATACAGGCTGCAGGAGCATCCTGCCTTGTCAGGATATGATCAAAATCTGGAATCAGGAATTTCCTAACAAAAAAATAATTTCTGGAGCGACTAAACAGGCAGGAGTAACCTATCTAACTAAACACTTAGCGAGATTTTTGGTAGCGTCTTTTAAGCTCAAATTTGAGAGCAGTCTCGAAAAATGGAAACATTATCTGCGGCTGATCAAGACCAGTACTTACTTGATGGGAGAGAAGTTCAAACTGTCCGTGCATTGGGTGATTAAATTCCTGACCATCGATAGAATTAGGGCAGGGGAGTTAGGTGTCGATGAGAGTAAAATTCCCGTGGATATTTCCGAGATCGAGCAGAAAGCGCAAGCCCATGCCGAGGCGGTTGAGGAATCCGAAAACTGCAAACAATTTCGGCGTGAAATTATTCGAAAGTTATCTCCGGCAGTGTATTTGTCGTGGTTTACCAAGGTCGATTTGATCGAGGAGGCGAAGCAGGTAATTATCCGCACGGCGAATAAATTCGTAAGAGATTATATCGAGGTGAATTTCGGCGGGGAACTTGCAGGAAAAGTAATAAATTAAAAATTTCATACGTAAGTTTACTTATTTTGGAGAGGTAACGGGAAATTATATAAAGGACAGATAGTAAGATTATATGTTGTTTGGTAGAACGAAGATCTGGTATAGTGATTAAGTTAAATAAAAAGGATATCATCACAAATGTACAAGGGAATTTTATTGGCGGGAGGAGCGGGAACGCGGTTGTATCCATTGACATCCGTGGCATCTAAACAGTTGTTACCCGTATATGACAAGCCGATGATTTACTACCCGCTGTCAACTTTAATGCTATTTGGAATAAAGGATATTTTGATAATTTCAACCACCAAGGATATTCCGAATATTCGGCAGCTTCTCGGTGATGGTACTCGAATGGGAATTCATCTTTCATACAAAGTACAGAATACACCGAACGGTATAGCCGAAGCTCTTATTTTGGGAGAGGAGTTTATCGGTCAAGACGATATTTGTCTTATTTTGGGCGATAACATTTTTTATATGGGGGATCAAATAGGGCATTTTACGGGAACTATTAATAATAATCCGGGAGCCGTCATTTGTACTTATCATGTTCCTGATCCACAGAGATTCGGTGTAGCACAAATAGCCAAAAACGGTATGGTTACATCTTTGGAAGAAAAACCGAAAATTCCGAAGTCCAATCTTGCCGTGACAGGTCTGTATTTTTACAAGAATGATGCGGTTGATAAGGCGTTGCGGTTGAAACCCTCAGCGCGAGGAGAACTGGAAATCACCGATTTAAATTTGGAATATCTCAAGGAAGGAAGACTGAATGCTTTCCGCATGGTCAGAGGTACGGCATGGCTGGACGCTGGAACCCCTGACAGTCTCATTGACGCCGCATTATTCGTCCAGATGATAGAAAAAAGACAGGGGCTTAAGATTTCTTGTATAGAGGAAATCGCCTTAAACAGAGGATTTATTTCTGATCAGCAGTTTGAAAAATTGGTGTCTTCATATAAGGGGCAAGGTAACTACAAATTGTATTTGGAACGTGTGTTATGTGAAAGAAAACGAAGTGAATAAAAAAGAATATAAAGAAATGTGTGATGAAGTTCAGAAAGAAGCGCATAAAGTCGTGCTGGTAACCGGTGGAGCGGGATTTATTGGATCGAATTTTTTGGAGTATTTTTGTAAAAAATATCCGTATTATCAGATGGTGAACCTGGATAAGCTTACTTATGCTGGCAATTTAGATAACCTCAAGGAATGCAATTCTCTGCGGAATTATGTTTTTGTAAAAGGAGATATTTGCGACAATGATCTCGTCAGCCGGGTATTTCACGATTACAAAATAGCAGATGTGATTCACTTTGCCGCCGAAAGTCACGTAGATAACTCAATCAAAAATCCTCGTGCGTTCGTTGAAACTAATGTTTTGGGTACTTTTACTCTGCTTGATAATTTCAGAAAGTTCGGAACGGGAAGATTTCATCATATTTCTACAGATGAAGTTTACGGAACCCTCGGAAAAGAAGGATATTTTACGGAAACCACGCCTTATGCTCCGAACAGTCCTTATTCCGCCAGTAAAGCAGGTTCGGATATGCTGGTGCGATCGTATTTTCATACCTACGGAATTGATGTTGTTACAACAAATTGCTCAAATAATTATGGACCGAAACAACATCAGGAAAAACTGATGCCGACAATAATTCGTACGGCTCTCAACGAACAGCCGATTCCCATATACGGAGACGGCAAAAATATTCGCGACTGGTTGTATGTTGTTGATCACTGCAAAGCTGTGGATATTGTGTTTCATGAAGGAAGAAACGGCGAAACATACAATATTGGCGGAAATAACGAACATAACAATATCGAAATTGCGGCAAAAATTTGCGAAATTCTCGATGCAAAACGTCCGCGCGTATGTGGAAAAAGCTATAAGGAACTTATAACTTTCGTAAAAGATCGTCCTGGACATGACCGACGCTACGCAATTGACGCAACAAAGCTTTCTTCGGAACTCGGATGGAAACCCGAAGAAACTTTCGAGTCGGGAATCGAAAAAACTGTGGAGTGGTATTTGCAAAACCTCCGCTTACGATAATTAATAGGATATAGACATATGGAAATACCTGTTTTTTTTATAGTTCCCAATGACATGGTTGCTCCTGCGGCGGTGAGCATGGCGTCGATTTTGGAAAATACAAAATCGCAGGTTAAATTTTATATTTTAGAACGAAAAACATTGCCTATTTCCAAAACAAACAGAGCGAAGTTAAGTGATTTAAAACAAAAGTACGAAAATTTTTCGATAGAGTACATCCCTGTTGATCCGGATGATTTTTCGGACATGATTCCCCCAGTATCGGGTTATATCACGATCGATACTTATTTTCGTTACGTAATTCCCGACGTAGTTCCCGATTTGAAAAAAGCGATATATTTGGATGTCGATACCATTGTGCAAGGAGATATCGCGGAACTATACAATTTGCCGCTGGACGATTGCTACGTGGGGGGAGTGAATCATCCGAAAGAATATTGGGATAAGTTTCCTTTGTTTTACGAAATCGTATCTAATTTGAAACTGGATAATCCGTATTTCTACGTAAACGGCGGGGTAATGGTTTTCGATTGCGAAAAGTGCAGACAGGATAATATCGACAATTTATTGAAGGAAAAAACCCGTCAATATAAAGAAAAAATCAAGTGGGCAGATCAAGATATAATGAACTGGGTACTGCAGGGAAAAATTAAGGAGCTGCCTTGGCAGTTTAATACTTTACTCGATGCATTACGCAAGTATAAGTATCCAAAAGAAGAAGCAAAGATTATTCACTACAATGGTCCGAAAAAACCATGGAATTGCGATGTGTTTGCAGACGATTTGTTCTGGAAATACGCAAATAAAACGCTGTTTGTTGATGAATTAAAACGAATGAAAAAAGTCGCAAAACGCAAAAATTCGATAACTTATTATTTATTTAACGTTATTCCGTTGATTACGATAAAGACAGAAGGGAAACGCAAGTTTTATTCGCTATTCGGCTGTCTTCCGATAATGAAAACAACTCAAAGGTAGCAAATGCAACGAAAGAAAAACGACGATGTGGTTTATGTTTGTTTATCAACCAATGATGAGTGGGCTCCAGTTGCCTCGGTAACGATTGCATCCATATTGAGCAACACAAAATCTAAGGTACATTTTTTTATATTGTATTCGGAACTTTCTCAAATCAATATCGGTAAAATCAATTCACTCTTAAAAAAGTTTAAAAATACGACAATTGAATATATATCTATCAATCAGAAACAGTTGCAAAATTTTGATCTTAATATTCCGTATATAACGAGCGATACTTTTTCGAAAATGCTGTTTCCTGATATGAAAGACGATACAGAAAAAATAGTGTATACAGATATAGACGTTGTATTTAAAGACGATATTACAAAGTTATTCAACGAGGATTTGAGCGGGCATGTTATCGGGGCAGTTGAAGGTATTTCTCATTCTGACGGAAAAGATAATATTCGTCTGAACATAGACAAAAATCATAAATATTTTCAGGCGGGACTTCTCTTAATTGACTGCAAAAAGTGGAGAGAAGAAAAAATAACTTCAGCTTGTTTCCGCATCCTGCGAGGTAATCAAAAACTCAGATACGCTGATCAAGACCTGTTAAACATTGTGTTTTCAGATAATAACTATAAAAAATTACACCAAAAGTACTGCGTTATTCCGTTTCAACTTTCCGAAATGCAAGATTTTTCAGAGGACTCGCGTGAAGCGCTGAAAAACCCTTTTATAATTCACTATGCTGGAGGAAATAAACCCTGGATTACAAGCGGACCGCTGGAAAACGATTTCTGGAAATATGCCGCCATGACGGATTTCTTCCCGGATATCATAAAAATGCGGCTCAATAGTGATTTTGTATCCAAAGAGAGAAGTATAACGACCAAACAGTATAAATTATTCGGGATAATTCCGTTGTTGAAAATAAAGAGGAAATTTATGTATTTCCAAATTACCGAAAGATATTTTTTGTTTAACTTTGTCCCCATACTAAAAAAAGTTGATGATTCCGACTCCGTGACATGGACGTCTTTTTTCGGCGCACCGATTTTGCGTTTAATGAAGGAAAGAAACGATAGTAAACATTGAGAATTATTTCTCTCCTACAATCGCATAAAAGTGCGTATTGTTCCAACGATTTGCTTCCGGCGGATAAATATCCACAACGTTTGTATTTTTAAATCCAACATCCTTTAAAATACTGACTTCTTTATTTATATGACGATATTGCGCGAAATAATCCGTTTTCTGTTCTTCTGAATATCCGGAAACAGTGACATCTTCGTTTATTCCAAATTGGTTTTTGATAATAATTTTTGAACTTGGCTTCATCCAATTTAAACATTTTTTATATATCTTTATTGATTCTTTTTCGTTGAAGTATTGAATTAGCCCAAATAAACAAATTAAATGATACTTTTTATGCGTATTGAATTCTATGACGCCACTATTAATAATGCACACGTTTTCAGATTCAATAATATGGTCTGAAAATTCCTTAAAAGGCTCGACACAATCAATCGATTTCACTTTGTCGTAAATCTTATTTACTATAAGTCCTGTCCCTGAACCTAAATCTAAAACTTCAGTGTTTTTATTTGCATATTTCAAAATAAATTTAGCATCTGTATGTGTATAATCCGTATTGTTCGCCATTTTAACACAGTTCGGGTTATCTTTAGCTTTTGCTGTCATTTTTTCAAAAAATTGTAATGCATTTCCGTTGTTCATAATATAACTCCTTTTACCACCCCTTAATAAATTCTAACGCTCGCTGATAATCATCGTAAGTATCAATATCGCAAGCTCTGACTTTTATCCCTTTCATGGGCAAATACGGCTCAAGCTGATTAAAAACATGTCCGGAAGAGTACCGAAGCCTATCCTTTTTCAAACAACACGGACCAGTCCATTCATAGTCGCCTTGATCTCTTGAAAAAGCAAGGACATCTCCAACCTGATTTGTTTTTACATATACAGCATCATCTGACATTTTATCGGCATACGCAACCCATTCCCCCTCTTGTTCCAGAAGCATTTTGACGTCATCAGGATGAACAAGAAGATCCCCGTCATATTCCAAAGCATATTCGTTTCCATCTCTTGCTCCAAGATAAAAACTCGCTCCTGTTTTTGTTTCAAAATATCTATGATTATAAACAAAAACCACATCATCCCGATATTTTCGAACTTCTTCAACAACCTCATTTGCCTGAAATCCAATGACAATACGTACATCCTCAATATCTTTAAACAATTCCAGCTGCCAGCGAATTAAAGATTTCCCATTTATATTTATCAAAGCTTTTGTTGTCGCAAGTCCGAGCCTTGAGCCTATACCGGCGCAACTTATAACAACTGATTTAGCTGACGACATAACGCCTCCTCACTGAATACTAAATAATCGGCAATTGAAAGAACACTATTGGCGGGCATATGAGTTAAACCAGAGGCAATAGAGATATCTGCCGCTCTCATAGCCTCAACATCATTGTTTCCATCGCCTATAAAAACGACTTTTTCGCCTTCTGACTTGTAACGTTTAACGAGATTTTCTTTTCTTAAAATTCTTGTTAACTTCACAACTTTGTTGTTTTCTGTTAGTCCATCTGAGCAATAGCAACAACAACCGATTTTTGCTGCAAGTTTCTTAATCCAACATTCCAGATTCCCTGTAGCAATAACACAGTTTTCAAAATTTTGAGAAATGAATTTTGTAACATCTTTGTAAAGTTCGACATCTTCCAACAATTGGGCTACCTCATTTATAGGTAATTTACCCAAGATATAAACACGTCTTATAAAAGACTCTACAAAAGGAATATTCCCTTGTATAGTCTCCTTTGTGAGATTATCTATTGCTTCTTGAATTCCAAAGTGTTTAGAAATTAAAGGTAAAGTTTCTCGTTTTGTTACTGTTCCATCCAGATCAAATATAAACTTCGTCACAATATACATCTCCTAAATTTGACAACGTATCGTCCCTCCGCCAAAATTTTTTTTCGATTCGAGAAAAGGGCTCCTTTGCTTGCAGCGAGAGGGGGATTATATTTTAGATGATTAATAAAATCTAAGTCTCCTAAATAACCTTTTAACATACCAACAGAATGTACTAACATAACTAAGTTCTTTTTTAAGAGATTTTACAATTAATTTCGATACGTTCGGATGATTAGTTATTATGTTACCTTTGGCGAAATTTTGTCTTTGTTTTCTCATAAAATCATTTTTATTTATAACAACATCATTTATAAAATTCTCAATATCTTTTTCGGTATAGGCCTTGTATACGTTTTCCATTGTAAGTCTGCCGAAATCAGAAAATTCAATCTGAATTTTTTCATCGTTCTCGAGAATGTAACATTGAGGTTTATCGAAATAAAAATATTCAGCGAAAAAAGATCCGCAGTCATGAATTAACGCCGAAGACTTTGCGAATGTTTCGAAATAATCTCCGCCTTCTTGGTACTGCATATTCGGAATATCCTTAACTTTTGCGATATATTCGTCGACCTTTTCTTTTCCCCATAAATCCGGTGCTGACAAGGTAATAAACAGCAACGGATGCGGTCTAAAAATGAAATCAATTTGCGGGTATTTTTTCGGTAATTCCAAATAAAATTCTGATAGCCTCAAAAAGTTGGAAATATTGATAGATCCCGGAATTTTTCTCACCGTGTGGTGTGGAGCTAAAACGATAAGAGGTCTATCGGGTGTTTCTACTTTCAGATAAGCAACGCTGTCCATTTTTGGATAGCCAACAACTTCCAGATTATCTACTGAATATTTTTGATGTTCCTTTATAAGTTTGTATACATTACGGTTTTCTGCGAAAATTTTTGAAAAAGTGCTATATTCCTCCATTCGATATATAGTATTTAAGCTATACTTTGTAAGTCCGGTATAACCATATGGAACATGTACGCAAAAACACTTATCTGAAAGATATTTCACGGTATAAAATTCGTGGGTCATGCTATCATAAGGATTAGCAAAAAAGCATATATCCATTTTATCTGACCAATCGATGAATTCTTTTTTTTGAAAGTCGTACGAATGATAAACATTTTTATATTTAGCAGACAAAGTTTTGTAAGTTTTATCCATCTGATAAAACTTGTTGTTTTCTCCTCTCGACGTATCGGGAATGACGAGAATATACGGCTCGAACGCATCATCATTCAGCATTTTTTTGAAAACATTCTCGGCAGGAAATACGCTGTCATATATAACCGAAAAATATACTCTCAATTTCGAGCCGCTTTGGACTTTTTTTCTGATTCGTGCAACAACTTCGCTACGTTTTTGATAAAAACTCGATTCACTCATTATCCAGCCATTCTAATAAAATTATATTTCCACTGTACGTGCAGTGTGTATGATAACATATTGGAACCAAAAACTGATAATGATAAAATCTGATAAATATTGATTTTTTTTCATGCATTGATTATCCTAAAGATCCGTATAGGTGGGTTTTTATTCTAGGATAGAGAAAGTTTCAGAGGAAAAGTGAATTTCAAATTAATAAACATGCGAATTCATGGCGACGAAAGAGGAAAACTTATTTCGTTGGAAGGCGATCGCGATGTTCCGTTCGAGATAAAAAGGGTTTATTGGATTTTCGATACAGCCCCCGATCAGGATCGAGGCATGCATGCTCATAAAAACATGGAGCAAATCATCGTCGCGATGGACGGCGCTTGTCAGTTCGTTCTTGATGATGGAAAAACTCGTGAAAAGGTCTGGCTAAACCGGCCCGACGTTGGACTTTACATCGGCAAAAATATGTGGCGTGAGATGAATCATTTTTCCTACGGGTGTAAGCTTATGGTTCTCGCATCCGATTATTATGACGAAAAAGAGTATATTCGAGATTATGATGAGTTTTTGAGAGGGGTCGGGAAGTGATTCATCCATTATCTGATGTTCAAAGTAAAAAAATAGGAAAGAATACGAGAATATGGCAGTTTTGTGTCGTTTTACCGAAAGCCGAGATCGGAGATAATTGTAATATTTGTTCCCATTGCTTTATAGAAAACGACGTTGTGATAGGAAACAATGTGACTATAAAAAACGGAGTAAATTTGTACGACGGAATGAGAATTGAAGACAATGTTTTTATAGGGCCCAATGCAACATTCTGCAACGATAGATATCCGGTATCAACAAACAAAAATTTCAAACTCGAACCAATAATAGTGAAAAGAAATGCGTCCATCGGAGCAAATGCAACTGTTCTTCCCGGAGTTACGATAGGAGAAAATGCGATAATTGCAGCCGGAGCAAT
>CADARG010000008.1 GCA_902790255.1 uncultured Pseudomonadota bacterium
GTGCGGGCGCAACCGTGTAATACTTGTCCCATAATTCCTCCTTTTCTTTCGATTCTAACTTGTATTCTCCATCCCTACAATGTGGGACGAAACACCTAGTAGAATTCAAAAGCAGATAAATATCTTTCAAAAAGAGTTGCGACAGTTAAAAGACCTTTCTTCTTTTTGCTAGCAAAGTTATACATTACCAATAGATAAAAACCCGTTCTATTTATAAAAAAAGTGGGACAGGAGTGGGACAAACCTAAAAATTAACGAATCCACCAACCCGTATTAACCATCGATTTTCGTTGAAATTTCAGTGGTGGGCAATGCAGGATTCGAACCTGCGACACCCTGATTAAAAGTCAGGTGCTCTACCAACTGAGCTAATTGCCCTAAAACCGATGCCAATATAAACAACTTCATATGCAAAAGCAAGTAATATTTTTGATAAACTCTCTTGTCGCAAAAATCATAAATTTATTGAGTGTAATTTTACACAAGTTAATTTGAGAATTTTCAGCGAACTTCTTGAGTTTTAAAATATTTGCGGTTATAAGTGTAAAGATAACACATGCGAATATGAGGGCGAGTTTGTCCTTTCGGTCCGATGAGTCGGTTTGAGTTCGCAGAGGAGGGGGCGCATGGTGTGTTCCCGTGATGGAATTATTTTTTTCTTGGATAGTTTCATCTTTATAACCGAAAAAGGAGCAAAAATATGCAAGAAGTTTCAGTAAAAAGTTTGTTGGAAGCTGGGGTCCATTTTGGACATCAGACACGTCGTTGGAATCCAAAGATGGCACCGTACATTTTTGGATCTAAGGACAAAATTCACATCATAAATCTAGATAAGACTGCTGCGATGATGAAAGAGGCGTTGAGTGTAGCAGGAAATATTGCTGCTGAGGGAGGGCGTATTCTTTTCGTCGGAACAAAAAGGCAAGCCAGTGAAAGGGTAGCAGAAGCGGCTCAGAAATGCGGTCAGTATTATGTAAATCATCGTTGGCTTGGTGGTATGCTTACGAACTGGAAAACCGTATCTCAGTCTATCAAAAAGTTGGAGACATTAGAAGCCAGATTGAAGGATGAGAATGTCGTATTGAAAAAGAAAGAGATCTTGAGTATCGAGCGAAAAATTGAGAAGTTCAACAGAGCTCTCGGAGGGGTTCGCAATATGGGTGGAATTCCGTCATTGCTGTTTGTTTTGGATGTTACTTTGGATAAGACAGCGGTTGAGGAAGCTAGAGTTTTAGGAATTCCTGTAATTGGTGTTTGCGATACGAATTCAGATCCTTCGGTTGTTGATTTCCCAATTCCGGGAAATGATGATTCATCCAGGGCGATCGATCTGTATTGTACTGCTATGGAAACTGCGGTTATCGAAGGAATCCAGGAAGGATTGACTTCATCCGGAGTAGATGTCGGTGCGCTGGAGAATCCTGTTGTTTCGGAGGATGTTCTTGAGGAAAGTGCGGGGTCCGTCGTTGATCAGACTAAAGAAGCGGTTGCTGAGTAATTGTTGGGAGAGAAATTATGGCAGAAATTACAGCTAGTGAAGTAAAAGCCTTAAGAGATCGTACCGGCGCGGGTATGATGGATTGTAAAAAGGCTCTTGTTGCTTGTGAAGGTGATGTTGAAAAGTCTATCGATTGGCTTCGTAAAAAAGGACTTTCTGCGGCAGCTAAGAAATCGGGAAGAGTGGCTGCTGAGGGTTTGGTCGGTCTTTATGTTGATGGCAAGAAAGGAACTGTTCTTGAGGTTAATGCCGAAACGGACTTTGTTGCTCGTAACGATTTGTTTCAGAAGTATGTTTCAACAGTTGTTGAAATCGCGTCTAAGAACAATGTCAATTTGGAGACACTGAAGAATTTGGATTATCCGGGAACAGGACGTAATGTTTCTGAAGAATTGACGAATTTAATTGCGACCATCGGTGAAAATATGGGGTTGCGTAGGATATCTCATCTTTCAGTGAATGACGGAGTAGTTGCGTCTTATGTTCATAATAAAATTGCAGATAATTTAGGAAAGATTGGAATTTTGATTGGATTAGAGTCGACTGCAGATAAGTCCAAGTTATTAGAGCTTGGAAAGAAAATAGCGATGCATATCGCTGCAACAAGTCCTCGATCGGTAAATATTTCTGATTTAGATCCTGAGATTGTGGCTAGAGAGCGCGATGTCGTTACTGAGCAAGCTAAGAATTCAGGAAAGAAAGAAGAATTTATTCCAAAAATTGTGGAAGGTCGTTTGAGCAAATTTTATGGAGAAGTTGTTCTTATGGAGCAGGTCTTTGTGATCGACGGAACTTCAAAAGTGAAAGGTGTAATTGCTCAAGCGGAAAAAGACTTTGGTGCTCCAATCAAGATCGTTGGATTCGAGAAATTTGTTCTTGGTGAGGGTATTGAGAAGCAGGCGGTTGATTTTGCCGCTGAAGTTGCAGCTCAGTTAAATTAAGAAGGTCTCATGCTGAAGGGTTTTCGTCGAATATTATTGAAAATTTCAGGTGAATTCCTTATGGGAGATCGAGATCATGGTCTCGACGTTAAGACGGTAGATCGAATTGCTAAAGAAGTCAAAAATATTCGAGATTTTGGTATCGAAGTTTGTATAGTTATTGGTGGCGGAAATATCTTTCGGGGTGTTTCCGCCGCTGCTTATGGTATGCATCGAGCAGCAGCTGATAATATAGGAATGTTGGCTACGGTGATGAACTCCATAGCTTTCCAGAATTCTTTGGAAAGGATCAGAGTTGATACACGCGTCATGTCGGCGATTCATATGCCGAACATTTGCGAGCCTTATATTCAGAGAAAAGCGATACGTCATTTGGACAAGGGGCGAGTAGTTATCTGTGCGGCAGGTTCAGGAAATCCTTATTTCTCTACCGATACTGCTGCTGTTCTTCGAGCTTTGGAAACAAATTGTGAAGCTCTCATAAAAGCGACAAAAGTTGATGGGGTTTATGACTCTGATCCGGTCAAAAACCCGAATGCTCAGTTTTTGGAAAAATTGTCATATGATGATGTCATTGATAAAAATATAAAAATTATGGATCATACTGCTATTACTTTAGCTAAGGAAAATGACATGCCTATGGTCGTGGTCTCTTTGAAAGAAAAGGGTAATTTAGAGAAAGTCTTATTGAGAACAGGTAAGTATTCTCTTATAATTTGAGTGTGGAGGGAATAATGTTGGAAAAATTAAGAAAAAAAATGACAGCTAGCTTTGAAAATCTGCTAAGGGATTTTGGTGGGCTAAGGACAGGAAGGGCTTCTGTGTCCATTTTGGATAGCGTTATGGTTGAAGCTTACGGTGGTATGGTTCCATTACAGCAGGTTGGGACGGTAAGTGCTCCAGAGGCAAGATTGTTGACAGTACAAGTTTGGGATTCATCGTTAATAAAGCCGACAGAGATTGCAATCAGAAATTCTTCAATAGGTTTAAGTCCCATGGTAGACGGTCAATTGATTCGTATAGCAGTTCCGGAATTGAGTGAAGAAAGAAGAAAAGAGATCTGCAAGTTGGCGGGAAAATATGCTGAACAGACTAAAGTTGCGATTCGTAATGTGCGTCGAGAAGGTATGGACGATGCAAAAAAGCAAGAAAAAAACAAGGAAATTACGGAGGACGAGTTGAGGAGACTTTCGGACGATATTCAAAAAATAACCGATGAGTATGTAAAGAAAGTTGATGCAGCTCTCGAAGTGAAAGAGAAAGAAATAATGAAAGTTTAGCCTATGTCGAATACAGGATTGGATTCGAACGAAAATTTGGGATTAAGGCATATTGCTTTTATTCCGGATGGGAATCGTCGTTGGGCCAGAAGTCACGGGGCAGTGTCGACTTTGGTTGGTCACAAGCGTGGTTTTGATAACGTTAAAAGGCTTTGTGTTTCGTTAATTAAGCATAAAATAAAATATGCGACACTTTTTTGTTTTTCTACGGAAAATTGGAACAGGTCTGTTGAAGAAGTTTCTTATTTGATGAAGCTTTTTTGTTCAGTGTTTGGCGACACAGATGACTTTTTAAAAGACAACGGCATAAAAGTTGAGACAGTTGGAGATCTGTCTCAATTGTCTCAGGATCTGCAGGATAAGATTTCCAATATAAAAGAGAAAACAAAAGACAATGATAAAATCACCTTCATTTGTGCAATCAGTTATTCTGGACGAAGTGAAATAGTTCGTGCGGCGAAAAAGGTTGTTCGAGATGTTTTGGATAAAAAGGTCGATATAGACGATATAGATGAAAAACGATTTGAATCTTATTTAGACTTACCGGGTGTTCCTTATCCTGATGTTGTCGTAAGGACTAGCGAAAGACGCATCAGTAATTTTTTATTATGGGAAATAGCTTACAGTGAGCTGATATTTTTGGACAAGTTCTGGCCGGATCTGACAGAAGAGGATATCCAGTTCATTATAGACGATTTTTCCAAAAGAAAGAGGCGTTATGGTAAGTGAAGTAGTAAGGGAAAAAGTATCTTTCAATTACGATCTTCTGAAAAGAGTTCTGTCAGGTTTTTTGTTCGCTCCAATGATAGCATTGGTGTTGATTTTGTCAGAAAGTAATTTTCGAATCTTATGTTGGTTTGCATATTTGGTGATGGCTTTCGAGATTTTTTCACCTAAGGTCAGAGGATACTATCTTATCAGAAGTTTTGCTTTGGTTTTTTGTTTTTTTGGAATGAAATCTTTCATATATTGCCGTCAGTTTTTTGGGCCCATGGGATGTATTCTACTGATTTGTATTTCAAGTTTTACTGATATGGGAGGATATTTTTTTGGAAGAATGTTTAAAGGTCCAAAATTATGTCCGAAAATCAGTCCTAACAAAACTTGGTCAGGCTTTTTTGGTGGAGTGTTGCTAGCGAATTTATGTGTACTTTTTATAAAAGATTTCTTTTACCCAAATTCTATAAGCAATTCCGGTTTTTATTTGCAATTTTGGGGAATAGAATTACTAGTTTTGTCTGCGGTTTGTGGAGATTTATTAGAATCTTTGTTCAAGCGTCATATCGGAGTGAAAGATATGAGTAAGCTTTTCCCAGGGCATGGAGGACTTTTGGATCGTCTTGACAGCTTGTTGATGGTCTCCATAGTTTTTGCTCTTATTGATATTTTGTTGTAGGGTCACATGAGCTTTATATATTACGTCCTATCGTTTTTTTTGATTATTAATGTCATAGTTTTTGTTCATGAGTATGGTCATTTTCAAGCGGCCAGAAAGATGGGAGTTAAGGTTTCGACTTTTTCCTTGGGAATGGGGCCTGAGCTATTTGGTTTTGAAGATAAGCATGGCACTCGATGGATTTTTTCAGCATTTCCGATTGGTGGATACGTAATGATGCTTGGTGATGGTGATGCGTCATCGATGACCGAGGACAAGGAATCTTTGAAAGGATTATCGGAGGAAGAAAAAAAACAATCCTTTTATGCGAAAAGTAATTGGGCAAAGATTTGGATAGCTTTCTGCGGTCCGTTTTTCAATTACATTTATGCGTTTGTCATCGTTGTTTTCCTGAGCTTATTCTATGGACTTCCAAATTACGAACCGGTTGTTTCATCCGTAAAACAGGGGAGTCCTGCAGAGTTGAGCGGAATTAAAGTCGGAGACAGAATTCTTTACGTCGACGATAAAAAAGTAGAGAAGTTTCGAGATATAAATTTAGGAATTTTTTGTTCGGATAGTGCAAAGGTGAAATTTACCTTGGAGCGTGACGGGGTAATTCAAAACATAGAAGTCGAACCTGAGATTGAAGAAGAGAAAAAGCCTTGGGGAACGACTAAAAAGAGAAAAGTAGTCGGGATAATCAGCGGGGATCCTGTTTATATAAAATCGGGTTTTTCCGACTCAATAAAAATTGCTTTCAAGTACTGCAAAGATAAGACAATTGAAATGTGCAGTGTTTTTTCGCGATTATTTTCTGGAAAATCGTCTATTGATAATTTTGGCGGGATAGTCAAGATGACTAAGGTCGCTGGAGATCTCTCTAAATCCGGGAATTTTGTGCAATTGATAATGTTTACGGTAATGTTGTCGTTGAATTTGGGGTTTATAAACTTGTTTCCGTTGCCGGTTTTAGACGGGGGGCGCATATTCATATGTTTCGTAGAAGAAATCAGCGGGAAAAAACTTAATGAAAAGCTGCAGGAATATCTTATGGTAGGTTGCATGATATTTTTGATATTTTTGATGCTAATTACAACGGTAAATGATATTTTAAACCTAGAAGCTGTTAGCAATTTTATTTTTAAGAGGTAGTTATATGAGAATTTTACCTGGTGTTTTGTTGTCTTTATGCGTTAATTCCGTAGTGTTTGCTGATATCATTGAGAAGATAGAATATTCTGGATTGGACAGGGTGGAAGAAGCTGCTATTGCAGACGCTGTTCTCATAAAACCGAATAAGAACTATAACAAAAAAGATATAGATCAAAGTATAAAGAACCTATATGAAAAGGATTTTTTTTCGAATGTAGAATTTTTTAAACAAGGTAACAAATTAATAATTAAGTTAAAAGAGAAACCTATTGTTGATAAAGTCGTTTTTGAAGGTAATGATACTGGAAGCGATGAAATGTTAAAAGGTGTAGTGAATGGTCGGCTAGGTGAGGGAAGGTTGTTTAGCAGCCATGTTGTTAAAGATGTTCTTTCTGATTTGCAGTTGGCGTATAAGGCCTGGGGATTTTATTTCGCTGAGATTAATCCGCGATATATTGAGCGGAAGGGAAACAAGATTGATGTTGTGTTTGAAATAAAAGAAGGATCAAGAACGAAGATTGAAAAAATTGTTTTTGTCGGGAATAAGACTTTTTCTGATGATCAGCTAAAAGACATCATGTCTATGAAAGAATCCAGACTCTGGCGTTTTTGGGACTATGACAGTCAAATTTATCGTGAAGATAGGGTCGATGTTGATATAGAAAACGTAACTAAATTCTATAAAAGTAAGGGGTTTCCTTTCTTTGTGGTAACTTCAAGTCATGCGGAAATGAGTAAGGATAAACAGTCCCATTTCTGTACTTTTATCATGGATGAAGGAGATAAGTACACTATAAGGAATGTTTCTTTAGTGTCTGAAATTTCGAATATAAAAGCGAACGATTATAAAAATTATATAAAATTCAAATCTAAGGATATATACAACGAGTCGTTGATATATGAAGTGCGAGACAAAATTCGGAAAGAAGTTTCTCTCAAAGGAAATCCGTTCATCAACGTAATGGTGGATATCCAATACGATAAGGAAAAAAATTTAGCCGATGTTTTTTATAAAATAGTAAAAAATAAAAAGGTCTTTGTCGATCGTATTGAAATTGTTGGAAATACGCGTACTTTAGACAAGGTTATTCGCAGAGAATTGTCTGTACATGAGGGAGATGCTTTGAATGCGTACAAAATTCAAAGAAGTGTAGATAAGTTGAAGGCAATGGAATACTTCGATGATGTTCAGGTTTATGAAGAGGATGGATCGGCGGAAGATAAAAAAGTGGTAGTTGTTTCTGTCAAAGAGAAGGATTCCACTGCTCATATAAAATTTGGTTTGAGCGTTAATGACTCTGACGGATTTGGTGGATTTGTTGGTTTTGTTGAAAATAACTTGATGGGAACTGGAAAAGTTTTGAGCACTGAGGTCATGTGGATGCAGCAGTATCATGGAGCAAAGATTGATTTGTTTGATCCGAGATTTTTTGACCAAAATATTGGGGCGGGAATTAAATTTGGAATAAATGACACCAACCGTAAAAAGTTTGAAAATGGTGAGGTTCGTTCAGTTTATATCTCGCCATATATTCGTTATGCGATCAATGAGAATTTGATTCACCGTATCGGGTATTCTGTTTCTTTCAACAAAAGGAGGTTTTGGAACAGAGATTTTAACAGATGGACTAACGAACTTCCGGATTGGTATCCCAAAGATGATAAGATTGTAAGAATCAAAGATAAGGATATCAGGCGGGAGGAGTATGGAAATTATACCAATTGCGAGCTATCTTCGGTTTTGACTTATTCTGATGTGGACAATCCTTATGATCGGAAAAACGGATATGATGTATCTTTGACCAATGCGTATGCCGGACTTATGGGAAATGTGAAATATTTCAAAAATGTGCTTGAGGGAAATATATATCGTCCTGTAACGGAAAAAGTTACTTTTGTATTGAATGGTCAGGTTGGACATATTAAAGAGATCTCCAATACGAGAAGTTGTGACAGATTTACTCTCGGAGGAGGTAGTACAATGCGAGGATTTAATTCGTACGGTATCGGTGCGAGAGAAATCAATGCGGGTGAGGACATTTACGATAAAGATGGAAAGTTTCTTTACACAAGAAATAGTGATAGGGGCAGCTTGGGAAGTACGAAATATTGGACTGTTAGTTTCATGCTAAAGGCTCCTTTGTCTACCAAAGAAATGGGAATAAATGGAGTAGCTTTCCTAGATTTCGGAAGTGCTTGGGGGAGTAAATACCCAAAAAGCAAGGTGTATGATTCGAGTGCGATCAGAGCATCTACTGGTATAGCAATTGAATGGGCAAAATGCCCGTTTGGGATGCCGATGTCCTTTGTGTTTGGATTTGCTTTGAAGAAGAAACATTTCGATGATAAGCAAGTATTTACTTTAACGGGATTAATGTGATGAGATTTTTAAAATTTTGTGTTATTTGCCTTTTGGGAACTCTGCTGATTTCTGAATCCAGAGCAGATGAAGGTAATTCTGTCGGAGTAAAATTTACAGCTGAAACGAAATTAGCAGTCGTAAGTTTAAAAGATATTGCGAAAAGATCCAAGGCAGGTCAGAGCGTCGATGATCAGATAGAGGAAATCAATAACAAGTCAAAGAAGGATCTTCTGGAATTAGAAGATAGTATAAAGAAAATGGATTCTGCGGTTAAGACTAGTTCTGACGAAAGAAAGATAGAGGATCTGCAGGTTGTCCTATATGATATGACAAAAGAAAAACGATATCAGATTCAAGTCGCTTATAGATCGGCAATTGAAGCTCTCGAAGAGGAAATTCGTAAGGTGGTGAAAGAAATTGCAGACGAAAATGGATATTCTCTGATAATACTCTCAGATGAAGTTGTTTATAAAGCCCCTGAATGTCCTGACATTACGGAAGAAGCGATCAGAAGATTGGATAGCAGAGTTCCTAGTATAAAAGTAGATATAACCAAGAGAGAACTGACAGAGAGGTAAAGGATGATAGATAAACGATTTTTCGGGGAAATAAAGAAAATCAAGGCGACCGAGTTGGCTGTAATTTGCGGATTCAAAGTATTTGGAGATAATGATTTTATAATATCTAGTGTCGCAACATTGAAACATGCGATAAGTAGTGATTTATCTTTTTTTGGAAATAAGAAATATAAAAATGATCTGAAAAATACAAAAGCTGGAGCGGTGATTATATCTGAGATAGATCTTTGTGATTTGCCGGAAAATGTTATGGCTTTAGTGACGTCAAATGTTATGGTTGGATATGCAAAAGCTTTGACAGTTTTATGTCGTCCGGAAGAACATTTGTCACATATTTGTCAAACTGCCGTTATAAGTGAGACAGCGAAGATCGGAGCTAATTGTTACATTGGAGACTATGTAAAAATTGAAGATGATGTTGAAATTGGAGACAATGTCGTTATCGGAAGCAATACAGTGATTGAGAAAGGTTGCAAAATCGGGAACAACGGATTAATCCGAAATAATGTTACAATTTCTCATAGTATCATAGGTTGTGACGTTATAATTAACTCCGGAGCACGTATTGGGGAATCCGGGTTTGGAATTATTCCGACAGGAAACGGAATGGTGTATGTTAGGCAGCTGGGGCGTGTGATTATTGGTGACAGAGTTCGTGTTGGAGCGAATACGACCATAGATCGTGGCAGTATTGAAGATACTGTAATTGGAGATGATACAATTATCGATAATTTGGTACAGATTGCTCACAATGTAACAGTAGGAAGTCGGTCTGTTCTAGTTTCCCAGGTGGGTATTGCAGGAAGTTCTAAAATAGGAAATGGAGTAATTTTAGCCGGGCAAGTAGGAGTTGCTGGGCACATCGAGATAGGGGACGGAGCTATAGCTGCGGCAAAAAGTGGAATTGCTTCCGATGTTGAACCAGGAAAGATTGTTGGAGGGATTCCTGCAGTTGATGCGGGAATTTGGAAAAGACAAGCAGCTTTCCTGAAGATGTCGGTTACAAAAAAAAGAAAATAAGGAGTTTTGGATATGTCAGAGGAATTGTTGTGTTTGGATGTCAATGAAATAAAAAAGTGTTTGCCGCATAGATATCCGATGTTATTGATTGACAGAGTTCAGGATTTGAAACTCGGAGAAAGTGCAGTTGGGATTAAGTGCGTAACATGTAATGAGCCGTTTTTTCAAGGGCATTTTCCTGCGCGTCCCATAATGCCGGGAGTTTTGATTGTTGAGGCGATGGGACAAACAGCCGGGGTGGTTGTTTCAAAGACGATGAATTTGGAAAACAGTGGCGGGTTAGTTTATTTTATGTCCATGGACGCGATAAAATTCAGAAAATTAGTGGAGCCGGGAGACGTTCTGCATCTTCATGTCTGCAAGGAAAAAAGCCGAGGAAATGTTTGGCGTTTCAAAGGTAAAGCGTATGTTAATGGTACTTTGGTTACCGAAGCAGTCTTTACTGCAATGATAGTTCTAGAGGATAAGTGATGATTCATTCGACAGCTATTATTTCTGATCGTGCAAAAATAGGAAGTAATGTAGAGATCGGTCCATATTCGATTATTGGTGACAATGTTGAAATAGCTGATAATGTTAAAATAATGTCACACGTATGTGTAGATGGAGATACGTATATTGGTGAAGGTACACAGGTTTTTCCTTTTGCTGCCATAGGGTTTTGCCCTCAAGATTTGAAATTTCACGGAGAGAAATCAAAGGTTATTATCGGAAGGAACAATTCAATTCGGGAATATGTTACGATTCACCCGGGAACTGAGGGCGGCGTGATGCGGACGGTTATTGGCGATAACAATTTGTTGATGATAGGGGTCCATGTCGCACATGATTGCATTGTTGGAAACAATACGGTCCTTGCAAACAATGTGACACTTGCCGGACATGTCGAAGTAGGGGATTATGCCATAATTGGAGGGCTTTCTGCGGTGCATCAGTTTGTCAGAATCGGACATAATGCCATAATTGGAGGCATGACAGGAGTTGAAAGGGATGTCATTCCGTTTGGAGCGGTAAAGGGAGAAGGCGGACATTTGTATGATATTAATATCTTGGGATTGAAAAGAGCAAATTATTCACGTGAAGAAATTGTTGCTCTTCGTGAAGCGTACCAAATTATTTTTTTCGGAGATAAGGTTCTTTGGGAAAATTTAGAAGCAGCTGAAAAAAAATTATCAAATTTTGATGGCGTTAAAGAAATAGTAAACTTTATGAGATATAAGAGTAATAGATCGTATTGTTTACCTAAAGGGAAATAATGATTGGTATATTTTGCGGAAAGGGAGAGTATCCCCGAATAATCATTGATTCTTGTGAAAGACAAAAGCTAGATTTTTGTCTTATTTTTATCGGAGACCATGATCGTACGCTATTTTATCCAGATGTTCCTAAAGTTGTAATTAAATTGGGGCAAGTGGGTAAGATTTTGCAATTTTTAAAGATAAATAATGTAAAAAAAGTCGTTTTTGCTGGACATGTTAAAAGGCCGAAGCTCAGTGATCTTTCTCTTGATCTCGAAGGATTTAGATCTCTGATTAAGTTATGGAAGGTTCTATTTTGTGCTGGAGATGATGCGCTGTTACGAGCGATCGCGGATATTTTCGAAGAAAAGGGAATTGAACTAATTTCCGGAACGGATTTTGTGAAAGAAGCTTTTTTGCCGGAAGGAGTTTTTTCAAAAAGAAAGCCGACAGAAGAGGAACAGTCTGAAATTGAGTTAGGTATTCGAGAGTCTCAGATGTTGGGAATCAAAGACATCGGTCAGAGTATTGTTGTTTCTGGGGATACAGTGATCGCTAGAGAAGATAAGAGTGGTACGGATGCTCTGATTGATAGATGTTTTGGTGGGATATTGGTTAAAACTTCAAAGCCACAACAGGATCTTCGTATGGATCTTCCGGTTATCGGTGTTCAAACCATAGAAAATTTGTATAACCATGATTTTAGGGGGATTGTTATTGAAGCCGATAAGACCATAGTACTAGATAAAAACGAGGTTTTAAAGAAAGTTGACGAATATGGTCTTTTTCTGAAAGTGGTAAAGATTCGTAAGAAACATAAGATATTTGTTGTTGCAGGAGAGTCTTCGGGAGATTATCTTGGAGGTCGTTTGATAAAAGACTTGAAAAAAATCGACAATGATATCGAATTTGCAGGTATTGGTGGTCCGTGTATGGAAGAAGCTGGGTTTATAAATCTCTGTCCGATTTCAAAACTTTCCATTATCGGAATTTGGGAAATTATTGGAAAGATATTTTACATAAAAGATCTCATAAAGAAGACGGTAGATACTATAATTAACTACAATCCAGACGTTTTGGTGACAATAGATTCTTCAGGATTTACACATAGAATAGATAATCAGGTTAAAAGTAAGAAACCAGGCATTCCGATTGTACATTATGTTTCGCCTCCTGTTTGGGCTTGGAGAGGCTGGCGAGCGAAAAATTTGCATAAGTTTATTGATAAGTTGATGGTTTTGCTTCCGTTTGAAGAAAGTTTTCTTAAAAATTACGGGGTAAACACCTCGTTTGTAGGGCATCCTATTGCTTCTGATACGGATTTTGAAAAGAATGACAGTTCGCGATCTAACGATCTTACTATAACCTTGTTGCCGGGAAGTAGACCTTCGGAGCTCGAATATCATATGCCCGTTTTGAAAAAATTTTCAGAATTGGTAATCGAAAAACATCCTGAAGTGCGATTTTACCTTCCGACGGTAAAAACCGTTGCGCCTTTGATAAAAAAATATGTCACAAATTGGAAATATAAACCGATTGTATCAACCAAAAAATTAAAAAAGGTAAAAGCATACAACTCATCTCACATTGCTGTGGCAGCTTCAGGAACGGTTACGCTTGAGTTAGCGAAAATGGGATTGCCTTTTGTAGTGATATATAAGACTTCGTTTATTACCTATAAGTTGGTAAAGTGGCTTATAAAAATTCCGTATGTTTGTTTAGTTAATATCTTAGCTGGAAAGCCATTGGTGCCGGAACTTCTGCAAGATGAATGTACGCCAGAAAATATTTTTGCGACGGTTGAAAACATACTTAATTCAGATTTGAAGTATCAGCAGCAAAATGACTTCGCAAAAATCGTAAAATCGTTGAAAGTTGACAGAATGAAGGCAGCTCAGGAAGTTTATACTTATATAAGGGACAGAAAATAATCCGGAATTAAAGAATTCGATCTGGGAAATTCAAAGTTATAAAATCTGTTTTACAACATATAGAGGACGCTGTTTTGTTTCAAGATAAATACGTCCTAAATATTCACCAATGATTCCGAGACTGAGCAGTTGAACTCCGCCGAAAAATAAAATTGCGGTCATTAGAGAAGCATATCCAGGGACGTCAATACCAAAAACTATCGTTCGGATCAAAATCCAGCCGCCACGCAAAAATGCCAGTAAAGTAACAAACAAACCGAAATAAGTCGATAATTTTAAAGGAAATGTTGAAAACGAGGTAATACCGTCCAGTGCATAATTCCACAGTTTCCAGTAATTCCATTTGGACTGTCCTCCGGATCTCACTGGTCTTTTGTATCCTACATAGGCAGATTTAAATCCAGCCAGCGCAAATAATCCCTTCATAAATCTTTTTCTTTCGTGAAACGAATTTACTACATTTACGACCTTGCGGTCCATAAGTCGAAAATCTCCAACATTTTCTGGTATTTCCAAGTCCGAAAACTGATTGAACGATTTGTAAAACAACCAGGCGGTTAATCTCTTGGCTAAGGAATCGTCGGAACGATCTTCTCTTTTTGCTAAGACGACGTCAACATTCTGAGATTTCCAAATTTTCACCATTTCGGGAATTAATTCTGGCGGATCTTGGAGATCGCAATCCATAGGGATGACACATTTGCCTCTCGAAAAATCCAACCCTGCTGACATAGCGGCGTCTTTTCCGAAATTTTTCGAAAAATCTACTATTTTTACCTGAGAAACTGTTTTTTTTATTTCAATTAGCTTCTCCAGGGTATCATCCTTGCTTCCATCATTCACACATATGATTTCATAAGATAAAGCCAGCTTATTTAAGACAGGTATGATTCTTCCAAAGAAAGAATCAACGGCTTCAGATTCATTGTAGCAGGGCAAAACTATGCTGATCTCCGGATTTTCAGTCATTAGGTTTCCTTAGAAAAGCTTCGGATTCTGTATTTGAAATCAGATTAGTAGTTTCTTCATCAAAGTTATATGCATCATTTAATGGATGGATTATTTCTTTATGTTTTAGGATTCTATTGACATCAAACGTTAGTCTGATTACCGTACGATCTTTCATTTCGACACCCCTAAATGAGGTCTCTTCAGATTTCCCTCCTAAATATATCCATGTAAAGTTATCTTTGTGCAAAGAAGGAGTTCCACAACTTTCCAACACCTCCTCCATGGTTGTTCGTCCCTCTACAAAAGATTCAAACTGTCTTGCCGCAACAACATTTCCTCGAGAATTTACGAACGGTTCACATGAAGTTAAAAACAGGGAAAAAATCAAAAGATAACTTCTAAAGCGCATACTAACTCCACGATTACAAGCTTAAGTTTAGTTGTTGGATATATAATTTTCAAGAAATTTCGCTCAACTCTATAGAAAAATCTGAATTTTCATATATATTTAATGTGCTATCGTGAGGTGTTTTAATGATATTGACCTATCAAAGGATTTTAGAGAGCGTGAGGAACGGCAAGATTTGTATTTCTCCTTTCGATGAAGAAATGTTGAATAGTAACAGTTACGATTATCGTATTGACAGGAAATTACTTGAAATCGACGATGTGCCTGTAGATCCAAAGAGGCAGACGTCATATCACGAGATAGAATTTAACGATAATGGCTACGTTTTGTCGCCAAATAAAACCTATTTGGCGAATACTTATGAAGAAATAGGTAGCGAGGAGTTTGTTCCATTGTTGATAGGTAAGTCTTCTTTGGGGAGGCTTGGGTTGTTTTTGCAAATCACTGCGGATCTCGGAAATTTGGGATCAGCCCATCGTTGGACTTTGGAGTTGAAAGCTGTTCAGCCGGTAAAAATTTATCCGATGATGAGGATTGGGCAGGTGTCTTTTTGGGAGACTTCTGGGAATAGGGAAATGCTTTATGATGGAAAGTACAACAAGTTTTCATCAGCTAAATCCAGCGAAATTTACAAAGAATTTATAGGGAAATAGTCGGGGAGTAATAAGTATGATTTTAACTGGCAGTGAAATTTTGAAAAATTATGAAGAAAAGAGGATAATAATCGATCCATTTAATAGAGATCAATTGAATCCGAATTCGTATAATTTCACTTTAGGCGAAAAGCTTTTAGTTTACAATGATTATGTTTTGGATGTTAAAAAGGAAAATTTCGCCAGAGAGATGGAAATTCCTGAAGAGGGGTTAACTTTGGCACCAGGTACTGTTTATCTGGGACATACAAAAGAGGTAATTGGCAGCGATTATTTTGTCCCTGTTATTAGAGGCCGGTCTTCGATAGGCCGTTTGGGGTTGTTCATCAATATTACGGCGGATTTGATTGATGTTGGGGCAATTGGTCAGGTAACTTTGCAATTAAATGCAGTTCAACCTGTGACTATATATCCGGGGATGCAGATTGGTCAGGTAACTTTCTGGGCGGTTTCTGGTGATATAAAGAAGTATGATGGGCGTTACCAGGCTTCCAGAGGACCGGTTGCATCGAAAATGTATGAAGATTTTCGAAAATAAAGTACCGAAAATTAAATGAAGTTTGTGTTGGGGTGTTTGTTAATTCCCAAGAAATCGAGGGGAATGGTTTAGAATGTGGAAGTTGAAAGCGGAGAGTGAAGATAGGTTTTATTCCTGGTGGATTGGTCTAAGTCGTAAATCTCGGATGCGCATTTCTCTTGCTTTTCTGGGGTTGTTTTCGTCTCTGAGTTTTATGTTTCTCGCTGACGATGAAATCTTAGGAGAAACGGGGAGTTATGCGTTCTTTGAGGAGTGTCTGGGATTTTTCTTTGTTGCGTTGTTTGGTTTTTTTTTTGGTTTCCTTGTTAATTTAAGACGAAAAGGCGAGTCAACAGTAGAGACATTATTTTGTGTTTTTTTATATTGGCTTTTTTACTTCATTGGTGCTTTGTATTGGCTGGTTTATCCGCTGACTATAGATTTTAATCTTTATTGGTTCCTAGTTCCGTTTGCATTGATTGCGATTCCGGCGTATTTGGCAGTTCCGTTGTTGCTGCCAGCGTACATTACGAAAAAGTTCTGCGAAAACGTCTGGATTTCTGCCTTTGTTTTTGCGACATTAACCTGTTTAGTTATGTATTTGCAAGGGCATTATGCTCCGGGATTTCCCTGGGCTCTTCCCGGATATGTTTGGGGTCATAATATTAACCTCATGCAAGGTCTAAGTATTTGGGGAATATACGGGCAGACCTTTTTTACATTGCTTATGGGAAGTATCTTTGGAGTATTTATGGTTGGTCTCAAAGATAGTTCTACCAGCGACGCAGAGGAATTATCGGAAATTGAGGTTTTTGAAAAATTTCGTAGGTCAGAAATTAATTTTTCTGAGGAGTTAGAAAAGGTCGATTTCAAAAAAAGTGGTCTTTCTCTAACAATTCTTCTTATTGCATTTTCATCATTATCCATTTTCGGAAATATACGACTTTCAGAAAATCCGATGAAATATACGTCGTACAAAATTCGATGTGTTCAAGGAAGCATTCCTCAAAAGGATAAGATGGATAAAAATTTATCAGCCCGCAACTTAGATTTGTACCTGAATTTAAGTCGCATGAAATCTAGGTATGATAATTGGAATCCTGACTTCTTAGTTTGGCCAGAAGCAACAATTCCATATCTGTTTACGGACAAATCTGAGACCTTAATTAAGAAGCTATCCAGTGTCGTTCCGTATAATGGATTTCTATTGACTGGAGCAGTGAGAAAAGATTCTTTCAGTGGAAACGTATATAACAGCGTAATTGTTTTGGATGAATTTGGAAGAAATATTGCGAATTATGATAAAAAACATCTTGTTCCTTTTGGGGAATATATTCCGTTTCGACAGTTTATTCCTGGATTTTTCGCCCCGATTGCTAACAGTATTGGAGATTTTGCTGTGGGAAGAAATTCCAACATAATAGAGCTAAAAGGGCTGAGAATGGCACTCACCATATGTTACGAGGCTATATTTTCGGGTGAATTTATATCGAACGATTCCGATGTTGATGTTATCGTGAACGTTACCAATGATGCATGGTTCGGGCATACATCAGAGCCGATTCAACATCTGAATATTGTGAGAGCAAGAGCGATAGAAGAAGGAATTCCTCTCATACGAGTAACAAATTTTGGGATTAGTGCGATTTTTGACGCTTACGGTAGAAAAGTTGATTTTCTTAGGACAGATGAAATAGGAGTTATAGATTGTTATATTCCGAAGAAGATAAAAAAAACTTTTTTTCGAAAATTTTTTATGGATAAAATGAAATTAAAACAGTAGGATACATTTCAATTGAAGAGAATAGCACAAAAATACATAAATATTTTTATGAAATTAATGATTTATTTGAATATTGATGAGAATATTAGATAAGACAAGTTGATAGGAGAATGTTATGGAAAGATCAGACAGAGATGGTACTTTGCGTTGTTCCTTTTGTGGAAAGACTCAACATGAAGTAAAGAAGCTTATCGTTGGTCCTACCGTATACATATGCGATGAATGCATTGAATTGTGTGCAGGTATAATTTCTGATGCCGAACCAGCGGATTCTTTGAAAAAAAATAATGAATTGCCTTCTCCTAAAGAAATTTGCAAAACTCTCAATGACTATATCATCGGACAGGATAAAGCGAAAAGAGTTTTATCTGTAGCTATATATAACCATTATAAAAGATTGGCTTGCGGAGCAAAGAGTACGGATGTGGAATTATCAAAATCAAATATCCTCCTAGTAGGACCTACCGGAACGGGAAAAACTTTGCTTGCTCAGACTTTGGCAAAAATAATTGATGTGCCCTTTACTATGGCGGATGCGACAACTCTTACAGAAGCAGGATATGTTGGTGAAGACGTTGAGAATATTATACTAAAGTTATTACAGGCAGCAGATTACAACGTGGAGAGAGCGCAAAAAGGAATTGTTTATATTGATGAAATTGACAAGATTTCAAAGAAGTCCGATAATCCCTCCATTACAAGAGATGTTTCAGGAGAAGGAGTTCAGCAAGCTTTATTAAAGATTATGGAAGGTACGGTATCTTCTGTTCCTCCTCAAGGGGGTAGAAAGCATCCGCAGCAGGAGTTTTTGCATGTCGATACAACGAATATTTTGTTTATTTGTGGTGGGGCTTTTGCTGGCTTAGAAAAAATTATCGAGGCGAGGGGAACGAAGACTTCTATAGGTTTTGAAGCTCAAATTAAAGCAAAGGAAGACAAAAAAATAGGTGAGATTTTTTCAAAGGTTGAACCCGAGGATCTGCTTAAGTTTGGATTAATTCCGGAGTTTGTTGGAAGGTTGCCTGTTATCGCCACACTGAACGATTTAGATGAAGTCGCTTTGGTTTCAATTTTGACAGAGCCTAAGAATGCATTGGTAAAACAGTATCAAAAATTATTCAGTATGGAAGGAGTTACCCTTACATTTACAGATGAAGCCGTACATAGTATCGCAAAATTAGCTCTGGAAAGAAAAACAGGGGCAAGAGGTTTGCGGTCTATAATGGAATCCATATTGCTTGATACGATGTACGAACTACCATCAATGAAAAATCTTGAGGAAGTCATTATTACAAAAGAAGTTATTGATGAAAACAACCAACCTATATTAAAAT